>CANGHQ010000033.1 GCA_947453585.1 Burkholderiales bacterium
GGGAGTTGTAGTTGCTGGCCATGCTCATGCAATACGCCCCGGCCGACATCACCGCCACCTGGTCTCCGGCCACAACTTGCAGGCTGCGGTCGCGGCCAATCCAGTCGCCGCTTTCGCACACGGGCCCCACCACGTCGCAGACCAGCGCTGGCGTTGCCTTGGTTGTGGCGTCCAGTGGCACGATGGCGTGATAGGCCTGGTACATGGCCGGGCGCGGCAGGTCGTTCATGGCGGCGTCAACAATGCAGAAGTTTTTTTGCTCGCCGGGCTTCATGTAAAGCACCTCGGTCACGCACACGCCGGCGTTGCCTACCAGCGAGCGGCCCGGCTCAATCATGAGTTTGCGCTGGCCAAAGCCGCGCGCGTCCAGCTTGGCCAGCAACTGCGCCCACAGCGCGTCGGCTTCCGGGGGTGCGTCGCCCTGGTAGTTGATGCCCAGGCCGCCGCCAAAGTCGATGTGCTCGATGGCAATGCCGCTGGCTTCGATGCTTTGCACCAGGTCCAGCATGCGGTCCATGGCGTCCAGGTAGGGCGTGGCGTCGGTAATTTGCGAGCCGATGTGGCAGTCGATGCCCACGATTTTCAGGCCCGGCAGTGCGGCGGCGTGTTGGTAAACCGCCAGCGTGCGCTCGTGGGCGATGCCAAATTTGTTGCCCTTGAGGCCGGTGGAAATATAGGGATGGGTCTTGGGGTCCACATTGGGGTTGACGCGGATGCTGATCGGGGCGCGCGTTTGCATCTCCAGCGCCACGGCGTTGAGTACTTCGATTTCGGCCTCGCTCTCGACGTTAAAGCAGCCAATGCCCGCGGCCAGCGCTTGGCGCATCTCCGCGCGGGTTTTGCCCACGCCCGAAAAAATAACCTTGGCCACGTCGCCGCCTGCGGCCTGCACCCGGGCCAGTTCACCGGCGGACACAATGTCAAAACCGCAGCCCGCCTGGGCAAACACCTGCAACACCGCCAGGGTGGAATTGGCCTTCATGGCGTAGCAAATTTGCGCATGGCGCCCGGCAAAACCGCGCTGGTACGCGCCCAGCGCTGCCAGCATCGCGGCTTTGGAATAAACAAACAGCGGCGTGCCGTGTTGCTGCGCCAGGGCGCCCAAATCGCAGCCCTCTGCTTGGAGTTGCGCGTCTTGGTAATGGAAAAAGGGCTGGCCGGGGAGGGTGGAATGCATGGGGGACTTTTCAGGAAACGCGGGTTTGGGCGATGATGGGGAGCGCTGCGGCTGCGGCAGGCGAGGCGGCTTGCGCCATCTTGGGCGGCAGGTATAGCGGGCCGGTCTGGCCGCAGCCTGCTAGATTCAGCACACCGGCCAAGGCGACGCACGCGCTGGCCCGAATATTTTTTGTTTTCAACATGGTGAAATTGTAATGACCGACCTTGAGTTTCTGGACCGCGCCGAATCTCTGCTCCAAGCGCTGGAGGCGCGCTGCGACCAACTGAACGAACACAGCGAGGTCGATATTGACAACCAGCGCACCGGCGGCATGGTCACACTCACCTTTGCCAACCGCAGCCAGATCATCGTGAATTTGCAAAAACCCCTGCAAGAGGTGTGGCTCGCGGCGCGCTCAGGCGGCTACCACTACCGTTTTGTGGATGGCCAGTGGCAAGACACCAAGGGCCAGGGCGAGTTTTTTGCCGCCCTGAGCCGCGACGCCAGCGCCCAGTCGGGCCAGGCGCTGAACTTCATGCCCTAAGGGTTTGCGCCGCGCCGCGACGCCTTCAATCAGTTGCGGAACAAGTCCAGGATTGATTTCTTTTCTTCGGCGGCAGGCTGCGCTTGGTGTGCGGCCCCGGCACCCACGGCGCCAACGCCCGCGTTTTTGGCGAATTCCTCGAAATACCACTCGTTGTTCAGGCGAACAATGCCCTCAGGCGGCTCAGGCTCCATCACCGGCACATTTTTGAGCGCAGTTTCCATAAAGCTGATCCACACCGGCAGGCTCAAGCCCCCACCGGTTTCGCGGTCGCCGAGCTTGCGCGGCGTGTCGTAGCCAATCCAGGTGACTGCGGCCAGCGTGGGCTGGTAGCCGGCAAACCAAGCGTCCATGGAATCGTTGGTGGTGCCAGTTTTGCCGTAAACGTCCGGGCGCTTGAGGGTGGCTTGCGCGCGGGCGGCGGTGCCCGAGCGGGTGACTTCCTGCAGCAGGCTGGTCATCATGAAGGCATTGCGCGGCTCGATGGCGCGGTTGTCTTCGCTGAGTTCGGGCGTGGCGGTTTCCACCAGCACTTTGCCGCGCTGCTCGCTGACCTTGGACACCAGCCAGGGGTTGATGCGGATGCCGCCATTGGCAAACACCGAATAGCCCACCGCCATTTGCATGGGCGTGACCGAACCGGCACCCAGCGCCATGGTCAGGTAGGGCGGGTGCTTGTCCGCGTCAAAGCCAAATTTGGCTATCCACTCTTGCGCGTAATTGGTGCCAATCGACTGCAGGATCTGGATGGAGATCATGTTCTTGGACTTGGCCAGGCCTTTGCGCAGCGTCATCGGGCCTTCAAAGGTGCCGTCGTAGTTCTTGGGCTCCCAGGGCTGGCCGCCGGTCACGCCTGCGTCAAAAAACAGGGGCGCGTCGTTGATCACGGTCGAAGCGGTAAAACCTTTTTCCAGCGCCGCGGAGTAAATAAAGGGCTTGAAGCTCGAACCCGGCTGGCGCCAGGCTTGGGTGACGTGGTTGAACTTGTTTTTGTTGAAGTCAAAGCCACCCACCAGCGCCTTGATGGCGCCGTCGCGCGGGTCCAGCGCAAAAAATGCGCCTTCCACCTCGGGCAGTTGGGTGATTTCCCAGCTGCCTTTGGCGGTCTTGGCCACGCGAATGACCGCACCGGGGCGCAGGCGGATGTTGGGCGCGGCCTTGTCGGACAGGCCGGACTGCGCTGGCTTGAGGCCCTCGCCGGTAATTTCCAGCATCTCGCCGCCCTGGCGCATGGCGCGCAGGCGCTTGGCGTCGGCTTCGATCACCACGGCGGACTGCACGTCGCCGTTGTCCGGGTGTTCGTCTAGCACTTCGTCCACCGCGTCTTCTATCTCTTGCTGGTCTTGGGGCAGGGTGATGAATTTCTCGGGCCCCCGGTACACCTGGCGGCGCTCAAAGTCCATGATGCCGCGGCGCAGCGCCTTGTACGCGGCTTCTTGCTGCGCGCTCACTACGGTGGTGCGCACGTCCAGGCCGCGGGTGTAGGTCTCGGGGCCGTATTGCGCAAACATGGCCTGGCGCACCATCTCAGCCACATATTCAGCGTGCACCTGGGTGCGCATGGCGGCGGTTTTCACATGCAGCACTTCGCTTTTGGCGGCATCAGCCTGCGCGGCGGTGATAAAGCCGTTGTCCAACATGCGCTCAATGATGTATTGCTGGCGGATGCGCGCACGCTTGGGGTTTTTGATCGGGTTGTAGGCCGAAGGCGCCTTGGGCAGACCGGCCAGCATGGCGGCCTCGGCCACCGTGATGTCCTTGAGCGGCTTGCCAAAATAGGTCTCACAGGCGGCGGCAAACCCATAAGCCCGGTTTCCCAGGTAAATCTGGTTCATGTAGATTTCCAGAATCTGGTCTTTGCTGAGGTTGTGCTCCAGCTTGAAGGTCAGCAAAACCTCGTAAATCTTGCGGGTAAACGTTTTTTCAGACGACAAATACACATTGCGCGCCACCTGCATGGTGATGGTGGAGGCGCCCTGGCTCTTGGAGCGGCCCACATTGGCCAGCGCCGCGCGCACCATGCCGATGTAGTCAATGCCACCGTGCTGGAAGAAGCGCGCGTCTTCAATCGCCAAGATCGCGTTTTTCATGACTTCCGGGATTTCTGCAATCGGCGTGAGCGTGCGGTGCTCTTCGCCAAATTCGCCAATCAGGTCGCCTTCGACCGAATACACCCGCAGCGGCAGCTTGGGGTGGTAGTCCTCCAGGTCCGAGATATCGGGCAAATTGGGATAGGCCAGCGCCATGGTGATGGCGATCAGGATCAGCAAAGACACGACGCCTGCCGCACCCAGGCCAAACAGGATTGCCAAGGCCCGCAGCAGCCAGGCGCCTGTAGAGCGGGGATTCGCGGCTTGCGCAGACAGCGGTTTGGCGGGAGGCACAGGGTTTGGCATGGAAACTTCCAAAGGGCGTTGCAGCCCCCACGGGGGCGGTGGGCTGGGCCCAAGGCGGTAAATACGGCGCGGCGCCGGTTCAGCGTCGGCTAAGGGGCCCAATTTTAGGGCTGGAACGCAGATTTGCCACCAAGGTGAAATTTAGCTCGCTATTTTACTTATAGTATTGGCAACATTAACCGCAAGCGGTAAAAGACAAATATACGTTATAGGGGTTGATTTTTTGATAGATATTGCTTCATTGTTGCGACGCAAGCCGGAAGAAATTCTTGGCATTGACATCAGTGCGTCCGCGATCAAGCTGGTGGGCCTGGGCGGCTCGGCCGACAAGCCCATTCTGGAGTATTGCGCCAAGGACGCACTCGCCGAGGGTGTGATTGTGGACGGAGCGATTGAAAAGCCCGACGAACTTTCCGCCGCATTGCGCCGCCTGGTGAAGCAGTCGGGCGCGCGAACCAAAAATGTGGCTGTTGCGCTGCCCGCGTCGGCGGTGATTACCAAGAAACTCACCATTCCGGCGGATTTGCCTGAGTTGGAGATGGAAGACCAGGTCGAGAGCGAGGCCAACCAATATATTCCCTTTCCGCTAGAGGACGTCAGTCTCGATTTTTGCGAAATCGGGCCCAGTCCGGTCACCCCAGGCAGTGTTGATGTGCTGATTGCTGCCGCGCGGCGTGAGCGCGTCGAAGCCTTGCAGGACATGCTCGAAGCCGCTGGCCTCAAACCTGTGGTGGTGGATGTCGGCTCCTACACCACCCGGCTGGCCTTGGGGCGCGTCATCGATTTGCAGAGCAATGCCAGCCCCGGCACCTTGTCGGTCTTGTTCAAGCTTGGGGCGACGGTGACCACCATGCAAGTGCTGCGCGGCCAGGATCTGGTGTATGAGCGCGAACAATCGGTCGGCGGCAGCCAGTTGACCCAAAAAATAGCCAACTATTACGGCCTGTCCCTGGCCGAGGCGGAAAGTAAGAAGTGCAAAGGCAGCCTGGCGCATGACTACGAAGCGCGCCTGCTAATTCCGTATGTGGACGGCTTGGTGCAGGAATTGGGCCGGGCGCTGCAGTTTTTCTTTAACAGCACCCAATACAACAAGGTCAACCAGGTGCTGTTGGCCGGGGGCAGCGCGCTGCTGCCCGGACTCGCATTGGCCGTGGCCAACCATGTCCAGGTGCCCTGCACGGTGGTCAACCCTTTTGAGGGCATGTCTGTCGGGGCCAAACTGGACCGTTCACGCGTGCTGGAGGAGGCTCCGGCTTATCTGGGCGCCTGTGGCCTGGCCTTGCGGAGACTGCTTCATTGATACTGCTCAATCTATTGCCGCACCGGGAAGCGGCGCGCAAGAAAAAGCGGGAGCAGTTCATTGCTTCCGTGGTCTTGGCCGCGCTGGTTGGGGTGGGCATATCCTTGCTGGCGTTTAGCTGGTACCAAGCGACGATCTACAACCAGCGCGCCATCAACGCGCTGCTAGATACCGAGATCCGCACTTTGGACCAGCAGATCAAGGACATCAAGGGCCTGGAGGCCCAAATCGCGGCGCTGCAAGCGCGTCAGCGTACGGTGGAAGACGTGCAGGCGGACCGCAACCAGTCCGTGCATTTGTTGTCTGAGCTGGCGCAGCAATTGCCCCCCGGTGTTTTGCTAACCAAAGTGGCCCAAACCGAGCAACTGGTGCAGATCAGCGGCACCGCGCAGTCCAATGAACAGGTGTCCGACTTGCTGCGCAACCTGGCCAGTGGCAGCACCTGGTTTTCCAAGCCTGAACTGCTGGAATCGGCGGCCGCGACCATGGCGCTTCCGACCAAGGAACAGCGCGCGCTCTTTAACTTCAGCTTGCGTGCGGTTTTGATGCGTGCGCCTGATGTGGCAGCAGCGCCCCAGGCAGGCGCATCGGGCACGGCGCCTGTTACCAGCCAGCTTCCGTAAAGCACCAACAAGCAACGCGCACTATGGCCAGAATTCGACGCCCCTCCATTGACTTTGCTGCGCTCAAAGAAGACATTCTTTTGCAGTTTGAGGACCTGGATCCGAACGATCCCTCGCGCTGGCCGCCTGTGCCGCGCGCCTTGGCCCTGTTTGCGGTGACTTGCCTGGTGATGGTCGGGCTGTGGTTTATCTGGATTGGCGATTTGTCGTCCGAATTGGAGCAAACCGCTGCCAAAGAATTGCAGCTCAGGAACGACTTCAAAACCAAGCTGACCCAGGCCGCCAATCTGGCCTTCCTCAAAAAGCAGCGTGACGAAGTGGAAGCCTACGTGAAGCAGCTCGAAAGCCAGCTGCCCAGCCGTGCCGAGATGTCTGCCTTGCTTTTCAGCATCAATCAGCTGGGCCAAAAGCGCAATTTGCAGTTTGAGCTTTTTCGCCCAGGCCAAGTGGTGGTCAAGCCCTATTACGCGGAGCTGCCGGTCAGCATTCGGGTGATTGGCAGCTACCACGACTTTGGGCGCTTTGCCTCGGACGTGGCGTTTTTGCCACGTATTGCCACCCTGGGCAACATCAGCATCGCAGCCAAGACCGACACCAGCATGGCCTTTGACGCAACGCTGAAGACTTACCGCTATCTGGATACCGAAGAAGCCGCAGCGCAGCAGCGCAAACCTGTTGAGGCCAAAAAATGAACCGGGGTCGATTCGGTCTGTTGCGCCTGACGGCCTGGATGCTGGCGCTGGCCCTGAGCGCCTGCGGCTACACCACCGAGCAAGAGTTGCGCGGCTTTGTCGATGCCGAACGCGCTGCGCTGCGCCCGGTGTCCAAAGCCATTCCCGCGCCCAAGCCCTTTGAGGCCGCCAACTACGACGAAGAAGGCAAACCGGATCCCTTTAGCAAACAGTCATTTGTTCAGTCCATGGTCGGCCCTGCGAAAGCCACCAAACCCAGCATCGCGACCCCCGAACTGGCCCGCGCCAGAGAGCCGCTGGAGGCCTTTGCCCTGGACTCCATGGCCCTGGTGGGCGTGCTTGCACAAGAGGGGCGCAAGGTGGCGCTGGTGCGCGCTGACGGCAAATTGCACCAAATTGTGCCGGGCAGCTACCTCGGCCAGAACATGGGCAAAGTTACCAAGGTCGAGGACACGCGCATCACCTTGCGTGAAATGGTGCAAGACGATTTGGGCGAGTGGTCGGTGCGCAGCAGCATATTGAAATTGCAGGAGATGTCCAAATGACAACAACAATGCGGGCGCCTTCGGCGGTCTTTAAGGCGCTCTTGACCAGCTGCCTGGTGTGCGCGGGCCTGGGCGCTTGGGCCCAAAATTCCATCGTCGCTGTGACCGGTTCTGCGCAGGGCGACGTGGAGACGGTGCGAATCGAATTTGCCCAGCCGCTGGCCGCTTTGCCCGCCGCTTTTGTGACCCAAAGCCCAGCGCGCATTGCCCTGGACTTTGCTGGCATTACGGGCGGCGTGGGGCGCTCTACGGTAGACATCAACCAGGCCAATGTGCAGTCTGCCAACGTGGTGCAAACCGACGAGCGCAGCCGCGTGGTGCTCAGCCTCAAGCGCCCGGCGTCTTACGCCTTGCAAATGGCCGACCGCTCTTTGTTGGTGACGCTGGAGCCAGCCGCCAGCGCGCGCGCTCCTGAACCCGCGCCCAACCGCGTGGTGGCGCAGCGCCGCACCGAGGCGCCGCTGGGCGCCATAGATTTTCGGCGCGCAGGCGAGGGTGCCGGCCGGGTGCGCCTGGCGCTGCCCAGCAGCAAGGTCACTGCTGATATCAAACAGGTGGGCAGCACCCTGGTGGTGGAGCTGAGCAATGTGAGCCTGCCCGAGCGCCTGCGCCGGCGCTTGGATGTGAACGACTTTGGCACGCCCGTGCAAACCGTTACCACCACCGAAGTGGGCGACCGCGTGCGCATGGTGATTGCGCCCCAAGGCGAGTGGGAACACACCGCCTACCAAACCGAGTCCGAACTGGTGATTGACATCAAGCCCCTCAAGGTTGACCCGCGCAAGCTCACGCAGGGCGCGGGCTACAACGGGCAAAAGCTGTCGCTCAATTTTCAGAGCATTGACGTGCGCCAGGTGCTGCAGGTGATTGCGGACTTTACGGGCTTTAACGTGGTGACATCCGACTCGGTGACCGGCACCGTGACCCTGCGCCTGCAAGACGTGCCCTGGGACCAGGCGCTGGACATTATTTTGCAAAGCAAGGGCCTGGGCGTGCGCAAGAACGGCAGCGTGCTGTGGATTGCGCCCAAAGAAGAAATCGCCACCAAGGAAAAGCTCGAGTTCGAGTCCAAGCTTTCCTCAGAAAACCTGGAGCCCCTGCGCACCCAGTCTTTCCAGCTCAACTACGCCAAGGCCGCCGACATTGCTCCGCAGCTCACCGCAGGTGGCGGCAGCAGCGCCCCGGCGGCCCCCGGCGCCAGTGGTGCTGCCGCTTCGGCAGGCGCGGGCGGCGCCCGTATCCTGAGCGTGCGCGGCAGCGCCATTGCCGAGGTGCGCACCAACCAGCTTTTTGTGACCGACATCCCCAGCAAGCTCGAACAAGTGGCGCAATTGATCGCCAAGGTGGACATTGCGGTCCGCCAAATTGTGATCGAGGCTCGCATTGTTGAGGCCGACGACAGCTTTGGCAAATCGCTGGGCGTCAAGCTTGGCGGTGCGGACGTGCGGGCTTCTGGGAGCAGTGCTGGTGGTACCGACATAGGCGGCGATAACCGGGTGGCCTTTGGCACCAGCTATTCCAACGCCGTGGGCGCCAGCGGCTTTGGCGGCACCAACGACGTCACCTCCAACTTTGTCAATTTGCCAGCCATCGGCCAAAACGGTTACAACCCGGCAAGTTTTGCCGTCACCCTGTTTGGGGCCGCATCCAACCGCCTGATGGGCCTGGAAATATCGGCCATTGAATCGGACGGCAAAGGCAAGGTGGTGTCCAGCCCTCGCGTCATTACCGCCGACCAGGCCAAAGCCGTGATCGAGCAGGGCGTGGAAATTCCCTACCAAATCGCCACCAGCAGCGGCGCCACGTCCATTGCTTTTCGCAAAGCCACCCTGCGCCTAGACGTAACCCCGCAAATCACCCCCGACGGCAATGTCAACCTGGACCTTGAAGTCAACAAAGACAGCCTGGGCGTGACCACCCCTGGCGGCATCGCCATCAACACCAAGCGGGTCAAAACCCAGGTGCTGGTGGAAAACGGTGGCACCGTTGTGATTGGTGGAATCTTTACCCAAGAAGAGCAAGAAGACCAAACCAAAGTCCCCTTTTTGGGCGACCTGCCCTTCGTCGGGGTTTTGTTCAAAAGCACCACCCGCAGTTCTAAAAAGAAAGAAATGCTGGTGTTCATTACGCCCAAGCTGGTGTCCGAGCGGGCGATGGTGCGGTAGATAAAAGACGCGTAAATGAAAGACTCGTCCATGCCACTGGCGTTGCCTTGAAGCTCGTGGCGACGCGCCTTACAGGCTGTTGCGGCAAGAGAAGCTTAAACTGAACGCGTACCGCGCCAGTGCCAGGCGCCATTTATCCATCCATCCATTCATGATCTCCCTAATAGGCCTCCCAGGCTCCGGTAAATCCACCGTGGGCCGCCAACTTGCCCGGCGTTTGCAATTGCCTTTTGTCGATTCCGACCAGGCGATTGAGCTGCGCTTGGGTTGCCCGATCCGTGAATTTTTTGAGCGCGAGGGCGAGGCGCGGTTTCGCGAGATTGAGGCTGAGGTGATTGACACGCTCACCCAGCAGGGCCCGGGCGTGTTGTCTACCGGTGGCGGCGCGGTGCTGCGGGCCGAAAACCGCGCGCATTTGCGCTCGCGGGGCCGGGTGATTTACCTCAAGTCGCACCCCGAAGAGCTGATTCGCCGCCTGCGCCATGACACCAACCGGCCCTTGCTGCAGGTGGCCGACCCCATGGCCAAATTGCGCGAGCTGTTTGCCACGCGCGACCCGCTGTACCGCCAAACCGCGCACTTTGTCGTCGAAACCGGGCGTCCTTCGGTGGCCACGCTGGTCAATATGATCGTGATGCAGCTCGAGCTTGACCCTGCCGCCCCTCTAAACTCGGGGCCATGAGCGCCTCCATTCCTATGCACGCAGTGTCTATTGACCTGCAAGACCGCAGCTATTCCATCGCCATTGGCGCCGA
>CANGHQ010000034.1 GCA_947453585.1 Burkholderiales bacterium
CCAAGGCTTCGCCGCCAAAGCCGCGGTAATCCGCCAGCGTTACCGCGCAATCCGCCACCGGCACTTGCCAGGGTCCGACCATCTGGTCGCGGTGCGTCAATCCACCCACGGTGCGGTCGCCAATGGTGATCAAAAAGCGTTTGGACGCTACGGTGGGGTGCGAGAGCACGTCGATGACGGCTTGTTGCAGGCTTACGCCGGTCAGGTTCAAAGGCGCAAATGTGCGCTCAACGGTTTTGACGTCGCGGTGCATTTTTGGGGGTTTCCCGAGCAGCACATTCATCGGCATGTTGACTGGAATGGCCCCCACGCTCTCCACTGCGTGTGGTTCGCTGCCCCCCGAGGGGGCCTTCGCGGCTTGGGACGGCCCGGCGCCGCTCACGCCTTCGTCGGCCAGCACCAGTTGGCGCTCTTCAGTGGCCACGCCCACCACCGCAAACGGGCAGCGCTCGCGTTCGCACAGGGCGGTGAACAGCGCCAGCGATTCGGGGGCGATGGCCAGCACGTAGCGTTCCTGGCTTTCGTTGCACCAGATTTCTTTGGGCGCCAAGCCGCTTTCTTCCAGGGGCACGGCGCGCAGGTCAAAGCGGGCGCCCCGGCCAGCGTCGTTGGTCAGCTCAGGGAAGGCGTTGGACAAGCCACCAGCACCCACGTCGTGGATCGCCAAAATCGGGTTGCCCATGCCACCCGCGCCGCTGTCTTGGCCCAAAATCCAGCACTGGTTGATCACCTCTTGCGCGCGGCGTTCCATTTCGGGGTTGCCGCGTTGCACCGAGTCAAAGTCCAGGTCGGCGGCGTTGGCACCCGTGGCCATCGAGCTTGCCGCGCTGCCGCCCATGCCAATGCGCATGCCCGGTCCGCCGAGCTGAATCAGCAAGCTGCCGGCCGGAAACTCGATCTTGTGGGTCTGGGTGGCGTCAATCACGCCCAGGCCGCCGGCAATCATGATGGGCTTGTGGTAGCCGCGCTGCACCGTGTCCGTGCTGGTGACCACGCTTTGCTCGTATTCCCGAAAGTAGCCCAGCAAATTGGGCCGCCCAAACTCGTTGTTGAACGCCGCGCCACCCAAGGGCCCTTCGATCATGATCTGCAAGGGGCTGGCGATGTGCTCGGGCTTGCCGTAGCTAATGGGGGTCAGATTCCAATTTCCCGCATCTTTGCTTTTGGCCTGATTAATTGGAATCTGACCCCAATTAATTGTGGAGACGGTGAAACCGGTCAGGCCGGCTTTGGGCTTGGAGCCGCGCCCGGTGGCGCCTTCGTCGCGGATTTCGCCGCCCGCGCCGGTAGACGCGCCGGGGAAGGGAGAAATGGCGGTGGGGTGGTTATGGGTTTCCACCTTCATCAAGATGTGCTGCGTGGCCTGCGACTTTTGGTAGCTGGGCGACTGCACGCCCTTGGCTGCGGTGCTGGCCGAGGCGGAGAATCGTTCGACTTCGCCGCCTTCCATTACCGAGGCGTTGTCCGAATACGCCACCAGCATGTGCTGCGGGTTGGTTTGGTGGGTGTGGCGGATCATGCCAAACATGCTGCTGGTCTGGGCCACGCCGTCGATGGTGAATTCGGCGTTAAATATTTTGTGGCGGCAGTGTTCGCTGTTCGCTTGGGCGAACATCATCAGTTCCACGTCCGTGGGGTTGCGCTGCAGGCCGGTAAAGGCGTTCACTAAATAGTCAATTTCGTCGTCGGCCAGCGCCAGGCCAAAACGCACATTGGCGTCCAGCAGCGCGGCGCGACCGCCGCCGAGCACGTCGCAGGTGTCCAAGGGAGCGGCCGGCAGGGTGCCAAACAGGGCTTGGGCCTGGGCGCGGTCGGTAAACACGCTCTCGGTCATGCGGTCGTGCAGCAAGGCGGCGCAGGCCTGCAGCTGCGCGGAAGACAGACTGGCTTTGGACAGCAAACCGCTTTTGAGCGTGAGCCGGTATTCCACCATGCGCTCCACCCGTTTGACGGCCAAACCGCAGTTGTGCGCAATGTCCGTGGCCTTGGACGCCCAGGGCGACAAGGTGCCCAGGCGGGGCGACACCAGCAAAAGTGTGCCCTCCAGCCCGCCCACATAAGGTTCGCCGTACTGCAACAAGGCTGCAAATTGCGCGTTCGAAGCTGTATCAGGCGCGCCGTCGGTGGCCACCCAATGCACAAAACGGCCGGATACGGCGCTGATCTTGTCGTGAACTCCCTGCAAAGCGGTCAAAAGAGAAGCGGCGCGAAAACGGCTGAGCGCGTTACCGCCGTCGAAGGTGGAGAGGTGCAGGGTCACGGGGCAGGCTTTGGTGGGGTGGGAACAGCTGCCAATTTTACCTACCGCCCGGGTGCGCAGCCTCAAAACCCAAACCTTGGGATAATCGGGCAATGACTATCACTTACAAAGACGCCCAAGGTATCGCGGGCATGCGCATTGCGGGCAAGCTGGCCTCTGAGGTTCTGGACTACCTGACCCCCTTTGTCGTGCCCGGCGTGACCACCAACACACTGGACAAACTGGCCTACGACTACATCGTCAACGTGCAAGGCGGCATTCCGGCGCCGCTGAACTACACCGGCGGGGGCAAGATTCCTTACCCCAAGTCGATCTGCACCTCGGTCAACCACCAGGTCTGCCATGGCATTCCCAATGACAAGCAGCTCAAAAAAGGCGACGTGGTCAATATCGACGTGACCGTCATCAAAGACACGTGGCATGGCGACACCAGCCGCATGTTCTTTGTGGGCGAGGCGTCGATTGCCGCCAAGCGCCTGGCGCACATCACTTATGAGGCCATGTGGCACGGCATCAAAATGGTCAAACCCGGCATCCATCTGGGCGACATTGGCCATGCCATCCAGCGCTTTGCCGAAGGCCAAGGCTTTAGCGTGGTGCGTGAGTTTTGCGGCCACGGCATCGGCCAGGTGTTCCATGAAGAGCCGCAGGTGCTGCACTACGGTCGCCCCGGCACGCTGGAAAAATTGGTCGAAGGCATGACTTTCACGATCGAGCCCATGATCAACGCCGGGCGCAAGGAAATCAAGGAAGGCCCCGAAAAAGACGGCTGGACCATCGTCACCCAAGACCGCTCGCTATCGGCGCAGTGGGAGCACACGGTGCTGGTCACGCCCACCGGCTACGAGGTGCTGACGCTGTCTGCGGGCAGCCCCCCCATTCCCGCCTTTGTCAGCGCCTGAGCCCGCCCGGCGGCGCCCCCTTAACCCGTGCCCATGAACGATTTGCAGGTGCTGCGCGCCGCCTACCGCGCGCAAAAAGCGCAAATCCTGCAGCGCCTGCAGGCGCCGGGCTTTTCGCCGCGCGGCATCCACAAGGTGCTGCGCCAGCTCTCTGGCCTGGCCGACGAACTGCTGGTAACACTATGGACTCAGTCGGGTCTGGCCGCACCATGCGCGCTGCTGGCCGTGGGCGGCTATGGCCGCGCCGAGTTGTTTCCGTATTCCGATGTAGACGTGTTGGTGCTGCTGCCCGAAGGCGCGCAGGACGACGCGGCGCTGTCGCAGCGCGTGGAGCTGTTCATTGGCAGCTGTTGGGACGCGGGCCTGGAGATCGGTTCGAGCGTGCGCACCGTGCCCGACTGCGTGAGCGAAGCCAGCAAAGACGTGACGGTGCAAACCGCGCTTCTGGAATGCCGCCTGGTCGCGGGCGACGCCAGTCTGGTGGAGCAGTTCAAAACCGCTTTTTTTGCGGCACTGGACCCCCAGGCCTTTTTTGTCGCCAAAACGCTTGAGCTGCGCCAGCGCCACACCAAGTTTGAAGACACACCGTATTCACTGGAACCCAATTGCAAAGAGTCGCCCGGCGGCATCCGCGACCTGCAAGCCATCTTGTGGGTGGCCAAGGCCGCGCGCCTGGGGCAAAACTGGGCTGATCTGGCCCAGGGTGGCTTGGCCACGGCTTTCGAGGTGCAGCAAATCCAGCGTAACGAGTCGCTGTTGTTTTTGATCCGCGCGCGGCTGCACGCCACCGCCAAGCGGCGCGAAGACCGGCTGGTGTTTGACCTGCAAACGCCGGTGGCCGAGTCCTTTGGCTATGTGGCTACCAGCAGCGGCACCACCGGAACCCGCACCATGGTGCGCGCCAGTGAGGCGCTGATGAAGCGCTACTACTGGGCCGCCAAGGCGGTGACACAGCTCAACCTGATTTTGCTGATGAACATCGAGGAGCGGCTCAACCCCTCGACCCACGCGCTGCGCCCTATTAACGAACGCTTTAACGATAAGGCTGGCATGCTGGACGTGGCCAGCGACGACCTGTACCAGCGCGAGCCGCACGCGATTTTGGAAACCTTTTTGCTCTACCAAACCACGGTAGGCGTCAAGGGCTTGTCGGCCCGCACGCTGCGCGCCTTGTACAACGCGCGCAGCCTGATGGACAGCGCGTTTCGCAGCGACCCGGTCAACCGCGCTACCTTTATGTCCATCCTGATGCAGCCCGGCGGCATTACCCACGCCATGCGCCTGATGAACCAGACTTCGGTGCTGGGGCGCTATTTGTGGGTATTTAGGCGCATCGTGGGGCAAATGCAGCACGACCTGTTCCACGTCTACACGGTGGACCAGCACATCCTGACGGTGCTGCGCAATATGCGGCGCTTCTTTATCGTCGAGCATGCGCACGAATACCCGTTTTGCTCGCAACTGGCCTCGGGCTGGGACAAGCCCTGGCTGCTGTATGTGGCAGCACTCTTCCACGACATTGCCAAAGGGCGCGGCGGCGACCATTCCGAGCTGGGCTGTGTGGAGGCGCGGCGCTTTTGCAAGCAGCACGGCATCAACGCTGAGGACACGGCGCTGATCGAATTTTTGGTGGCCGAACACCTGACCATGAGCCGGATTGCGCAAAAGTCGGACCTGAGCGACAGCACGGTGATCGCCAAATTTGCCCAGCGCGTGGGCAATGAGCGCAATCTCACCGCCCTCTACCTGCTCACGGTGGCCGACATCCGCGGCACTTCGCCCAAGGTGTGGAACGCCTGGAAGGGCAAGCTGCTCGAAGACCTGTACCGTTACACCATGCGCGTGTTGGGTGGCCGCGCGCCAGACGCCGACGCCGAAGTGGAAAGCCGCAAGCGTGAAGCCCTGGTCAACCTGGCGCTTTACGCCCTGCCCTTTGAGGCGCACAAGGCGCTGTGGGCCACGCTGGACGTGAGCTACTTTATGCGCCACGACGCCGCCGACATCGCTTGGCACACCAAACAGCTCTCGCGCCACGTGCAAACCCCCACGCCGGTGGTGCGCGCACGCCGCTCCAGCATTGGCGAAGGCCTGCAAGTGCTGGTCTACACGCCAGACCAGCCCGATTTGTTTGCCCGCATCTGCGGCTACTTTGACCAGGCGTCCTTCAGCATCATTGACGCCCGGGTCCACACCACGCAAACCGGCTATGCGCTGGACACCTTTGAAGTGGTGACATCGGCCGGCATGGAAGAGCATTACCAGGCCCTGACCAGCATGCTAGAGACCGAGCTGGCGCTGACCATCGCCACGGCGGGGCCGCTGCCCAAGCCGTCCAAAGGCCGGGTGTCGCGCCGGGTCAAAAGCTTTCCGATTGCACCACGCGTCACGCTGCGCCCGGACGAGAAGGCGCAAAACTGGCTGCTCAACATCTCGGCCAGCGACCGCCCCGGCCTCTTGTATTCGATCGCGCAGGTGCTGGCGCGCCACCAGGTGGAGGTGCAACTGGCCAAAGTCGCTACATTGGGCGAGCGGGTGGACGACACCTTTTTGGTTCACGGCGCGCAGTTGCAACACAACAAAACCCAGATCGCGATTGAGACCGAACTGCTCGAAGCGCTGGCCTACTGACACAATAGTTGCGCCAAAGCGGCAAAAAAATCATAAAAACGGAGACACGACATGCAAGACCAAGCCACGCCCACGCCCACCCTCAACCGCCGCCGCCTGCTGGCAGCCACCGCCGCCCTGGGCGCCAGCGCCCTGCCCGTGCTGGCGCAAAGCAAGGTGGTTTTGCGCATTTCCAGCCCGGCCGTGCCCGAAGACTGGCACGCCAAGATGTGGACCGTTTTCAAGGACAACCTGGAAAAAAGCGCGCCCGGCGAGTTTGACGTGCAGATCAACCTCAACGCCTCGCTCTTCAAGCAGGGCGCCGAGTCTGCCGCCATGGCGCGCGGCAACCTGGAACTCAGTACCTTGTCGTCGTTTGATATTGCCAAGTTTGTGCCGGCGTTTTCGGTCTTTACGGCCGGCTATATGGTGCGCGACCCGGCTCAGCAGCAAAAGATTTTCCAGGGCCCGATTGGCACCGAGATGTTCAAGCTGGTGTCCGAAAAAATGGACGTCACGCCCCTTGCCACCGCCTATTTGGGCACGCGCCAGCTCAATTTGCGCGAGGTGCGTAATGTCAAAACGCCTGCCGACCTGAAAGGCGTCAAGCTGCGCATGCCCGGCTCCAAAGAGTGGCTGTTTTTGGGGGAAGCCCTGGGCGCCACGGCCACGCCGCTGGCTTTTGGCGAGGTCTATCTGGGCCTGAAAACCGGCACGATCGACGGCCAAGACAACCCGCTGCCCTCGGTGCGCGCCGCCAAGTTTTATGAAGTGACCAAGCAAATCGTGCTGACCAGCCATTTGGTGGACAGCCTGTTTATCGCCATTTCCAACAAAAGCCTCGCTGCCATGACGCCCGCCCAGCGCCAAAAAGTAACCGCCGCCGCGCAAGCAGCCGCCGCCTTCAATAACGAAAACCGCATCAAAGAGGAGGCGCAACTGGTCGAGTTTTTCCGCAAGGAAGGTCTGCAAATTACCACGCCCGACCTGGACGCCTTTCACAAGTCGGTGCAGCAAAGCTACCAAAACTCGGACTACGCCAAAGCCTGGCCAGCCGGGCTGGTGGAGCGCATTAACGCGGTGCGCTAAGCGGCTGTTCGCCGCCGCCCCACGCCAATCCGCATGGCTGCAACACCACCGCCAGCGCCCTGGAGCGCCCAACTGGGCAAAGCCTGGCGCCGGGCCACCAACACGGTCTCAGGCCTGCTTTTTTTGGTCCTGTTTGGCGTGTTTATCGTCCAGATCACCGCGCGCTTTGGCTTTAACAAGCCCCTGCCCTGGACGGACGAGGCCGCCGTCATCTTGTACCTGTGGGTGATTTTGTGGACTGCCGCCTGGGTGGTGCCCGAGCGCGAGCATGTGGTTTTTGACCTGCTGTGGAATAGTGCCAATCTGCGCACCCGGCAGGCCATGCGCATTGCGGGCAACCTGCTGGTGGGCGGCCTGGCCTGCGTGGCGCTGCCCGCGAGTTGGGACTATGTGCACTTTATGGGCCGCGAGGGCTCGCCCGTGCTGGGCATCTCGTTCATGTGGATTTACCTGCCTTTTGTGATGCTCTTGGTGGCCGTGGGCGCACGCAGCTTCTGGGCCATAGCGCAAGCCGTGCAAGGGCGCGGGCTGGACGCCGAGCTGCGGCTATGAGGGGCGCTTCATGAGCTTTGGCATGCTGGTTTTGGTGGGCGTGCTGGTAGCTGCCCTGCTGCTGCGCATGCCCATTGGCTTTGGCATGCTGGCCGCTGGCATTAGCTACCTTCTGGCCACGCACCAAGACCTGGGGCTGGTGGCCGAACAGGTGAGCAACGGCTTGTACAACAGCTATGTGCTGCTGGCCGTGCCACTCTTTGTGTTTGCCGCCAACCTGATGAACGCAGGCACGGTGAGCGAGCGCATTTTTGACTTTTGCCGCATTCTGGTCGGCCCCATGCGCGGCGGCCTGGCGCAGGTGGATATTTTGGTGAGCGTCATTTTTTCGGGCATGAGCGGCAGCGCCATTGCCGACGCGGCCGGCCCCGGCCTGGTCACCATCCGGCAGATGCTGAAAAAGCCCGAATATTCGCGCGGCTTTGCCGGCGCGGTGGTGGTGGCCAGCGCTACGCTGGGGCCCATCATTCCGCCGTCCATTCCCATGGTGATTTACGCCCTGGTGTCGGGCACCTCGGTGGGCGCGCTGTTTTTGGGCGGCGTGGTGCCCGGATTTTTGATGGCCGGCTTGATGATGCTGGTGGTGCACTGGATTGCGGTGCGGCGCAATATGCCGCGCGAGGCGCCGGTGCCCCGGTCCGAGTGGGCCGGTCTGGCCTTTCGCGGCGCCCTGCCCTTGTCCATGCCCATCGTCCTGCTCGGGGGCATTTATTCGGGCGCGTTCACGCCCACCGAAGCGGCGGCCGTGGCGGCCTTGCATGCGTTGGTGTTGTCCACCCTGGTGTTTCGCGCGCTTAACTGGCGCGGCTTTTGGGCTGTGGTGCTGGAGTCGGCGCGCGGCAGCGCGGTCATCACGCTCATCTTGGCGGGCTCTTTCATGCTCAACTACGCGCTCACTGCCGAAGGCGTGCCCCAGGCCATGGCGCAGTGGGTCTCAGGCATGCAGCTCTCGCAAATCCAGTTTTTGCTGCTGGTGAACCTGCTGTTTTTGGTGCTGGGCTGCTTTTTGGATGTGTCGGTGCTGCTGCTGGTATTTGTGCCCATGCTCTTGCCTGCGGCCACGCTGCTGGGCGTAGACCTGGTGCACTTTGGCGTGCTGGTGGTCCTGAACATGATGATTGGCCTGATCCACCCGCCCTTTGGCATGCTGCTGTTCGTAACCAAGGCCCTGACCGGCATCCCGATTGGCGAGATGATGCGCGAGGGCTGGCCCTTTCTGCTCATGCTGCTGGCGCTGCTGCTGGCGATGACGTTTTTCCCACAAATCGTGCTGTGGCTGCCGCAGACCATGGGCTACGGGGCGCGCTGATCCGCGCAATTTCAGAAGCAGAATGCCGCGCCGGTTTAGTTAAAGTTTTTGCGCCCCGGCCAATTTGGCCAGCGCTTTGTCAAACGTGGCCAGCGGCGTGTGCCCGGCTTTTCGCGCGATTTCCAGCACCAGGCAATCGGAAAAGCCCAATGCGGGTTTCGCCCGGAACTGCACCAGGGCGGCGGCCACAACGTCGGCGTCTTGCAGCACCAGTGCCTCGTGCACCAACAGCAAGTCCAAGGCAGCGATCATTTGCGTAGAAGTGCGTGCGTAGACCGCGTCCAGCACCCAGATCGCTTCTGCCAGCACCAAGTGCGAAACCCATGCGCCTTTTGCAACGGCCTGATCGGCTGCCAGTGCCTGCGCAGCATCGTCGCGCGCCAGCAGGCGCACCAGCACATTGGTGTCAATCGCCAGCATGGCGGCTGCGCATTTTTTGCCGAATGCCTTGTTTGAGTTCGTTCAGCGTCTTGGCTGGCGCTGCGCCCGCAGGCGGATCGGCAGAAAACAGCGCTTCGTGCACTTCCTGCGTGCTGTGGCGCCGGGCGCGTTCCACCACAATGCGGTCGCCCTCTTGCGTCCAAACCATGACGGAGCCCGGAATCAGGTGCAAAAAATTGCGCACGGCCGCAGGCACCGACACCTGGCCTTGCGATGTGAGTTTGGTTTGCGCTTTTTGCATGGCGTGATGGTAGCACTTTACCGGGGTAAGGAATTGCGGTGGTACTGCGCTTTATCCATGCGCAGGAATGCAGACCGGCGAGCGCCTATTTCGGCTGCAAGGCCGCGTGGATGCGCCGCGTCATGCGCCACACGCCCCACAGCACCAGTGGCATTACGGCGCCCACAGCAATATCGGGATTGACCGGCAGGCCAGAAAACTTCAGGGCCTTGGCGCCGTAGTACAGCAGGCTGACCACATAGTAAGAGATGGCCGCAATCGACAGGCCTTCGACGGTGGTTTGCAGGCGCAGCTGCATTTCCTGGCCGCGGGTGAGTTTTTCCAGCAGTTGCTGGTTTTGGGTTTCGGTGGCAATGTCCACCCGGGTGCGCAGAAGAGCGCTCGTGCGCGACACCCGCTCAGACAACGTAGCCAGGCGCTGCGAGGTCGCTGCTACCGTGGCGATGGCCGGTGAAAGGCGACGCTGCATGAATTCGCCAATCGTCTGGGTGCCGGGCACCACTTTTTCGCGCAATTCGGCAATGCGCTGGCCCACCAGCGTGTAATAGGCCTGGGTGGCCGAGAAGCGGTAGCTGTGTTCGGCAATGGCACGCTCCACGCGTGCGGCCAAAGCCACCAAGTCGTCGAGCAGTTCCTGGTCAGACGCCGATTTGTTCTCCAGGCGCGCGGTGATACCGGCCAAAGCGCTTTCAGCCTGCGCCAGCATGGGCCCAAGTTCTTTGGC
>CANGHQ010000035.1 GCA_947453585.1 Burkholderiales bacterium
ACCCGGCCAGGCCAAACCCGATTTGTGGATCATCCAGCAGATGGCCGAGCGCATGGGTGCTTATGCTTCCCACACCCAGTTGACCCCCACAGGGGATTGGGGCCGTGGCCGTCCACTGGCCTGTGGTTATGAAGGCGAGTTCGATGGCGTGGCCGAGGTGTATGACGAAATGCGCCGTGCCATGCACTCCGCCATCTCGGGCATCACCTGGGAGCGCTTGCAGCGCGAGTCCAGCGTCACTTACCCTTGCTTGACCGCCGATGACCCGGGGGCACCCACGGTGTTCATTGACCATTTCGCGACCGAAGACGGCCGTGTGAATCTGGTGCCCGCTGACATCATTCCCGCCAACGAGCGGCCCGACGGCGACTTTCCCTATGTGCTGATCACCGGGCGCCAGTTGGAACACTGGCACACCGGCAGCATGACGCGCCGCGCCACCGTGCTTGACGCCATTGAGCCCATGGCCACCGCGTCCATGTGCGGCGCCGATTTGGCCAAGCTGGGCTTGGAAACCGGCGACGTGATCACGATTCAATCGCGCCGGGGCGAAGTGGCCATCCACGTGCGCCGCGACGACGGCACGCCTAACGGCGCGGTGTTTGTGCCCTTTGCCTACTACGAGGCGGCCGCCAATCTGATGACCAACGCTGCGCTGGACCCGGTGGGCAAGATTCCAGAGTTCAAGTACTGCGCGGTGGCTGTGCGTGCCGGGGGCGTGCCCTCGGCCATCGAAGGCTACGGCACCAACCGGCCTGCGCCTTTGTCGGCCTGAACGCCTTGCCCGCCGCCCCAGAGTTGAGTCCCTTGCCCCTGCCGCGCCTGACGCAGGCGCAGGCGCCGCTCACGCAAGCCATTGCGGTGGTCAACGAGTTTGGCCAGCCGCAGATGCTGGACATTCCGGCCGAGCGCGCCCTAACGGTGTACGTGGACAAGCGCGAACTCGTCACCCTCATGACCCTGGGCGCCCAGCCTGAGTGGCTGGTGCTGGGTTATTTGCTCAACCAGCGGCTCATCCGCGCAGCACACGAGGTGGAATCCATCACCGTGGACTGGGAAGTGGGCGCCGCCGCCGTCAAAACCCACCACAGCATTGCCAATTTGGCTGAGAAAACCGCCAAGCGCGTGGTCACCACCGGCTGCGGCCAGGGCAGCGTGTTTGGTGACCTGATGGCCGACGTAGACACCATCGCGCTGCCGCCGGCCACGCTCACGCAGAGCGCCTTGTACGGCATCGTCAACGCCATTCGCCTGCACGACAGCGTCTACAAAGCGGCGGGCTCGGTGCACGGTTGCGCGCTGTTTCAAGGCGACACGCTGCTCATGTTTGTCGAAGACGTGGGCCGCCACAACGCCATTGACGCCATCGCCGGCTGGATGGCGCTGCAACCCAGCGACAGCCTGCCCGATAGCGGCCAGCAGCGCACCGGCCTGCGCGCCGACGACAAAGTCTTCTACACCACCGGCCGCCTGACGAGTGAGATGGTCATCAAGTCCGCGCAAATGGGCGTGCCTATCGTGATTTCGCGCAGCGGCATCACCCAAATGGGCCACGCGGTGGCGCAGCGGCTGAACTTGTGCGCGATTGGGCGGGCGACCAACAGACGGTTTTTGTGTTTTAGCGCGCAGGAGCGGCTGGTGATGGATGTTGTTGCAGTTTGATACAGCGCACGGAACCGTGTGGTATTGCGCAAATTGACAACACTCGGCGTAAACCCTAGTTACAAGCCTCCATTTAACGATATAAACTGTATAAATCGTTAAATGGAGGTCTCGTATGCAAGCACTTGTACACATGCACAACGCGCGGGGTGTCGTGGCCCGCTGGTTTCTGGCCCTGACGCATCACCACCAATTGCATGCGCCCGAGCATGTGGGCGCGTTTGCGGGTTCCCTGTTACGGCATCAGGATTGGGATCACCCTTAAGGGGCGCCCGAAGCGCGGTATAAACGCCCGCTTTAGAGGAGTTTCCATGAATATCGCCGTCTCCACACTCATCGCCGCCCCCATCACCGAAGTCTGGCGCGCCTATACGTCGCCCGAAGATATAAAGCAATGGAACGCCGCTTCCGCCGACTGGCACACCACGGCCGCTGCGGTGGATTTGCGGGTAGGCGGCAAATTCTCGTCGCGCATGGAAGCCCGCGACGGCTCCTTTGGCTTTGATTTTGAGGGCGAATACACCCACGTTGACGCACCCCATCGGCTGGAATACCGCTTTGGCGAGCGCAGCGCTGCGGTCGAGTTTTCGCAAACACCTGCCGGCGTCACGGTAACGGTCACTTTTGACGCTGAGACCGAACACCCCGAAGAGGCACAGCGCGCGGGGTGGCAATCCATCCTGGACAACTTTGCGCGCCATGTGCGGGCGCTTCAAAGCGCCAAATAGGGCTCTGGCGCAAGGGCTAAGGCTTTTACGCTAAGGTCAGCCCATGAAGCAATCTTTTTGGCGCCTTGGCTGGCGCACTTTGTGGCGCGATGTGCGCTCGGGCGAGCTGCGGCTCTTGGTGGTTGCGGTGACCTTGGCGGTTGCCTCACTCACGGCGGTGGGGTTTTTTGCCGACCGGCTGCAAGGCGGCTTGCAGCGCGACGCGCGCCAGCTTTTGGGTGGCGACGCCGTAGTGGCCACCGACCGACCCGCGCCTGCCGTGTTTGCCCAAGAGGCCAAGCGCCTGGGCCTGGCGCAGGCGCAAACCCTGGGCTTTCAGACCATGGCGCGTGCGCCTGAGGCGCTGGGCGGAGCCACCAAGCTGGTGTCGCTCAAGGCGGTCGAGGCGGGTTATCCGCTGCGCGGCACGCTTCGCATCAACACCAGCCCCGGCGCGCCCGAGCAGCCCGCGCCCGGCATTCCGCCCAAAGGCGCGGTGTGGGTGGACGCCCAGTTGCTCGACGCGCTGGGCCTCCACGTGGGCGACGCGCTCATGCTGGGCAGCGCCCAGTTTCAAATTACCGCGCTGATTGCCAGCGAGCCCGACCGGGGTGCCGGCTTTATGAACTTTGCCCCGCGCGTAATGGTCAACGCCGCCGACATTGCCGCCACCGCCTTGGTGCAGCCTGCCAGCCGCGTTAACTACCGTCTGGCACTGGCTGGAGAAGACGCCGCCGTGGCGCGCTTTGTGGCCTGGGGCAACGCCAAAATCAAGGGCCAAGCCGGAGGCGGGGTCAACCCTGGAGGCGCCGCCAAAGACGCACCCGCGCAGGCCGAACCGCTGCGCGGCGTGCGTATCGAGTCCACCCAGTCCGGCCGCCCCGAGCTGAGCCAGACGCTGGAGCGGGCCGAGAAGTTTTTGAGCCTGGTGGCGCTTTTGTCCGCCTTGCTCAGCGCCGTGGCTGTGGCCCTGGCGGCGCGCGCTTTTGCCGCCAAGCACCTGGACGACTGCGCCATGCTGCGCGTGCTGGGCCTGAGCCAGCGCGCCATTGCCGCGTCCTACGCCTGGGAATTTGCGCTAGTCGGCGTGTTTGCCAGCAGCCTGGGCGTGGCGCTGGGCTATGGCGTGCACTACGTTTTTGTGGTGTTGCTGGCCGGCTTGGTGGACGCCAGCTTGCCTGCGGCCACGCTGGCGCCTGTGGGCTTGGGGTTGGGCATGGGGCTCACGCTCTTGTGCGCTTTTGGCCTGCCGCCGGTGCTGCAGTTGGCGCAGGTGCCGCCGCTGCGGGTGATTCGGCGTGACGTCGGCAATTTGCGTCCTGCCTCGCTGGGCGTGCTGTCGCTGGGCGTGCTGGGCTTTGCTGCGCTGCTGCTGGCGGTCAGCAGCGACCTGACGCTGGGGCTGATTGCCGTGGGCGGCTTTGCGGGCGCGGTGTTGCTGTTTGCCGCCTTGAGCTGGCTGGCCATTCGCCTGCTGCGCGCCAGCGTGAACGAGGCCACCGCGCCGCGCGCGCTGGTGTTGGCCACGCGACAAATTTCGGCGCGCCCAGCCTACACGGTGGTGCAGGTGAGCGCCTTGGCGGTGGGGCTGCTGGCGCTGGTGCTGCTGGTGTTGCTGCGCACCGACCTGATTGCCAGCTGGCGCCAGGCCACCCCGGCCGACGCGCCCAACCGCTTTGTCATCAACGTGATGCCCGAGCAGGCCAGCGGTTTTGTTGACGCCCTGCACGGCGCAGGCGTGGGAAAAATGGACTGGTATCCCATGATTCGGGGGCGTCTGGTGGCGGTGAACGGCCGCTCGGTGTCGTCGGACGACTACACGGACGAGCGCGCCCGGCGTTTGGTGGACCGCGAGTTCAACCTTAGCCACAGCGCTACGCGGCCCGACAACAACCAGGTGGTGGGCGGGGCCTGGACGCCCGAGGAAGCTGGCGCCATCAGCATGGAAGAGGGCATTGCAACTACCTTGAACCTCAAGCTGGGCGACACGCTGCGCTTTGACATGGCCGGGGTGCAACTCGATTCCAAGGTGACGTCGCTGCGCAAGGTGGACTGGACGTCCATGCGCGCCAACTTCTTTGCCATGTACCCGGTCAGCCGCCTCGAGGGCGTGCCCGCCACCTATATGGGCGCTTTTCGCGCCCCGGTCACGCCTGGGTTTGACAACGCGCTGGTGCGCCAGTTTCCCAATGTGACTGCGGTAGATATGAGCGCCACCATAAACCAGGTGCAGCGCATCTTGGACCAGGTGGTGCGCGCCGTGGAGTTTTTGTTTGGCTTTACCCTGGCCGCCGGGCTGGTGGTGCTGTTTGCGGCGGTGAGCGCCACGCGCGAAGAGCGCGCGCGCGAATTTGCCATCATGCGCGCCGTGGGCGCGCAAAGCCGCCTGCTGCGCCAGGTGCAGCGCATTGAGCTGGCCGGCGTTGGGTTGCTGGCCGGCTTTTTGGCCTCGGTTGTTGCCAGCGCAGTGGGCTGGGCGCTGGCACGTTATGTGTTTGATTTCTCGTGGACGGTGTCGCTGTGGGTGCCCTTGCTGGGATCGGTGGCTGGCGCCTTGCTGGCCCTCGCCGCTGGCTGGTGGGGCCTGCGCGACGTGCTGCGCCGCCCGGTGGTCGAAACACTGCGCCGCGCGGCGGCCTGACAATCACGGGCTATGACAAGCACCGATAACCCGACAAACCTGCCCCAAGACGAGGACGAAGCCCCCAGCAACCTGATTGCGCTGTTGGGCGGAGAGGCGGTGCTGCAGGCCCTGGTTGAGCGCTTTTACGACCTGATGGAGCTGGAGCCCGGCTACGCCGCCTTGCGTGCGGCGCACGGCGCGCTGCTGACCCAGGCGCGGCAAAAGCTGTTTTGGTTTTTGAGCGGCTGGATGGGCGGGCCGCAGTACTACATCGAACGCTTTGGCCACCCCCGGCTGCGCATGCGCCACATGCCTTTTTCTATTGGCATATTGGAGCGCGACCAATGGCTGGCCTGCATGGACCAGGCCATGGGCGAGCTGCAGATAGACGCGGCGCTGCGCGCGCGTTTGCGCGAATCGTTTTTTCAGACGGCCGACTGGATGCGCAACCGCTAAACCCGTATGCGGGCGCCGCAGCCCAGCGGCGGCCTCGTCTACGATCTCCCCTTTATGACCACGCTCACCCAAAGCGCCAGCACTGCGCTGCAACTTGTCGTCTCGCTCGATCCCCAGTTGATGGGCATCGTGGCGCGTTCGCTGGCGGTCAGCGCCTGCGCTTGCGTGCTGGCGTGCAGCGTGGGGCTGGCCTTGGGCGCCTGGCTGGGCGTGGCGCAGTTTGCCGGGCGCTCTGTGGTGCTTACCCTGCTGAATACCAGCCTGGCCATTCCTTCGGTGGTGGTGGGGCTGCTGGTGTATTTGCTGCTGTCGCGTTCGGGGCCGCTGGGCTATTTGGGCTGGCTGTTCAGCTTCAAGGCCATGGTGCTGGCGCAGGCGGTGCTGGTGCTGCCCATCGTCACCGCGCTCACCCGCCAAACCGTGCAAGACGCCGAACAATTGCACGGCGAACAACTGCGCTCGCTGGGCGCAGGCGCCGCGCTGCGCGCAGCCCTGCTGGCCTGGGACGAGCGTCACGCGCTCTTGGTGGTGCTGATTGCCGCCTTTGGGCGTGCGATTTCCGAGGTGGGCGCGGTGATGATTGTGGGCGGCAATATTGACGGTTTCACCCGGGTGATGACCACGGCTATTGCGCTGGAAACGTCCAAGGGCGACCTGCCGCTGGCGCTGGGCCTGGGCCTGGTGCTGCTGGGCGTGGTGCTGGCGCTTAACCTGCTGGTGGCGCTGCTGCGGCACTGGCGTGTGCGCGCCGAGGCCGCTGGCCTGGCCCTGAACCGGGGCCTGGCGCTGTGAGCACACTCATCCGCCTGAGCGACGCCAGCGTGCAAATCGGCGCCGATGGCCGCAGCCTGCGCCGCGTGCGGCCCGAGCAGGCCAGCGCTTTGACGGGCATCCATCTCGCACTACAGGCCGGTGAGCGCGTGGCGCTGGTGGGCGCCAACGGCTCGGGCAAAAGCACGCTGCTGCGCCTGTTGCACGGCTTGTTGGCCCCCACGCAGGGCGAACGCGCTGCGGCGCCCGCGCTGCGCCAGGCCATGTTGTTTCAGAGGCCGCACATGCTGCGCACCACGGTGCAGCGTTCGGTGGCGCTGGCCTTGTGGCTGCGCGGCGCGCCCTGGGGTCAGGCCCAAGTGCAGGCGCTCGCAGCCCTGCGCGCGGCCGGTTTGCAAGAGCTGGCCGGGCGCAGCGCGCGCACGCTCTCGCTGGGGCAACAGCAGCAAGTGGCGCTGGCACGCGCCTGGGCGCTGGCGCCACAGTTGCTGCTGCTGGACGAACCCACCGCCAGCCTGGACCCGCATGCCAAAGCCGAGGTCGAATCGCTCATGCAGCGCTTTGCCGACAGCCGCGCCGACGCTACTTTGGTGTTTGCCAGCCACAACCTGGGCCAAGTCAAACGCCTGGCGCAGCGAGTCATTTACCTCGAGCGCGGCCAGTTGCTGGCCGATTTACCCGTGGCCGAGTTTTTTGACGCCGCCGTGCTGCAAGCGCAGTGCCCGGCCGCCCATCTGTTTGTTCGAGGAGAACTCCTGTGAAATTGCCGTTTACCCCCTGGCTTGCCCTGGCTTTTTCGCTGCTTGCGGCGTCCACCGCCGCACAGGCCGAACCCATCGTGATGGCGTCCACCACGTCCACCGAGCAGTCGGGCCTGTTTGCGCACTTGCTGCCCGCGTTTACCAGGGCCGCGGGCGTGGAGGTGAAAGTAGTAGCCCTGGGCACCGGCCAGGCCAGCGACATGGGCCGCCGAGGCGATGCTGACGTGCTCTTCGTGCACGACCAGGTGGCCGAAGAAAAAATCGTGGCCGAGGGCTTTGCCCTCAAGCGCTTTGCCGTGATGTACAACGACTTTGTGCTGGTGGGCCCGGCGGCCGACCCCGCCAAGACACGCGGCAAAGACATTGCAGCCGCCCTTGCCAAACTCGGCGCCGCCAACGCCGCCTTTGTGTCGCGTGGCGACAAAAGCGGCACCCACGCCGCCGAACTGCGCTTTTGGACACTCACGCCCATGCCTGAGGCGCGCGGCACCGGCTACAAGGAATGCGGCTGCGGCATGGGCCCGGCGCTCAATATGGCATCCGCCACTGGCGCCTATGTGCTTACCGACCGGGGCACTTGGTTGAGCTTTAAAAACCGGGGCGACTTGCAGGTGCTGGTCGAAGGCGACAGCCGCCTGTTCAACCAGTACGGCGTCATGGTCGTCAACCCGGCGCGCCACCCGCACACCAAGGCGGCGGATGCGCAAAAGTTTGTGGACTGGGTCACCTCCGCCCCCGGTCAAGCCACTATCGCTGCCTACAAAATTGACGGCCAGCAACTGTTCTTTCCGAACGCGGCCAAGTAATTCCGCCAAACGGCGGCACACGGCGCCGCTTTAGGCCGCCGTGTGCGTACCCCGTCTCACCGGTTGCAGCAGCACCACCAGCGCACCGGCCCCGCCCTGGGCGGGTTGGGCTTGCACAAAGGCCACCACTTCGGCTTTTTGCACCAGCCAGCGGTGCACTTTGTCCTTAAGCACCGGCGCTTTGCCCGGTGAGCCCAGGCCTTTGCCGTGCACCACGCGCACGCAGCGGATGCCTTGTTTGTGCGATTCGCGGATAAAGCTGCCCAGCGCGTCACGTGCCTCGTCGCTGCGCAGGCCGTGCAGGTCTATTTGGCGCTGGATGCTCCATTTGCCCTTGCGCAGCTTTTGTGCCACGTCCATACCCACGCCGGGGCGGCGAAAGCTCAGATGGTCGTCGGTGTCGAGCAGGGTGGTGACGTCCACCTCGTCGCTCAATGACTCTTGCAGCGCGGCGGCGGCATCAAGCTCGTGTTGCAGGGGCAAGGGCGCCGGGGGTGCGGGTTTGAGGTCGGCCAGGTCTGTGGGCGGCAAGAGTTGCACTTTGTCCATGGCGGCCTGAAACAGGTTGCGCGACGCGGCCTGGCGTTTGGCCGCCAGCGCGGCGGCGGCTTTCTCGGCCTTGGCCTGAGCGACAGCGGCGTCAATCTGTTTTTTGAGCCGCTTGAGGTCTGACAGGCCGGCCATTACACCAATCCCCGCTCGGCCATGGACAGGGTCTCGCCCTGGCCCACGATGATGTGGTCCAGCACCCGCACATCCACCAAAGCCAGCGCGGCTTTCAGGGTGTGGGTGATCATCTCATCCGCGCGCGAGGGCTGCACCGAGCCGCTGGGGTGGTTGTGCGCCAGCACCACGGCGCCGGCCTGGTGGTGCAGGGCGCGTTTGACCACTTCGCGCGGGTAGACGCTGGTTTGGGTCAGGGTTCCGCGAAACATCTCTTCCATGGCCACCAGACGGTTTTGCACGTCCAAAAACAACACTGCAAACACCTCGTGCGCCAGGGCGGACAAGTGCAGTTGCAGGTAGTGCTTGACCGAATCGGGCGAGGCAAAAACGGTGCGCTCTTGCAGGCGCTGGGCCATGGCGCGGCGGGCCAGCTCCAGCACGGCCACAATCTCTGCCCGTTTGGCTGGCCCCAAGCCCTTCACGGGCTTCAGATCATCCGCCGTGGCATTGAGCAAACCGGCAATGCCGCCAAAACCGGGCGCCTTCAATCCGCCTTTGCCGGGCAACTGCAGCAGCTCGTCGGCCAGTTGCAGCACGCCCTTGCCCTGAATGCCGGTGCGAAGCAACAAGGCCAGCAATTCGGCGTCGCTCAAGGCACCGGGGCCGCGCGCGAGCAGCTTTTCGCGCGGGCGAGCATCGGGCGGCAGGTCTTTGAGCGGCATGGCGGGGGCAGGTTGGGGGATGAAAAGCAGGCCCGGGCGCGGCTGACCAGCCTGAAGTTTCTACAATGGCCGCAGTTTATCGAGACTTGTATGACCACCAGCATTCCCCGTATTACCGAGTCGTCTTTTTTGACGCTGCACTACCGCCTCAGCGGCCCGGCCGGCGACATCATCAACACCTTCAACGACAAGCCGGCCACCCTGAGCCTGGGCACCGGCGAACTCTCGCCTGCGGTAGAGCATTGCCTGCTGGGCCTAGAAGAAGGCGCGCACCAAACCTTTGCGCTGGCGGCAGGCGCCGCCTTTGGCCCGCGCAACCCCGAGATGGTGCAATGGGTGGCGGCCAAGCTGCTGCGCCAGTTGGGCGACCCGCATCAAAGCTATTCGGTGGGCGACGTGGTGCAGTTCCCCACGCCTGACGGCCAAGGCAGCTACGCCGGCGCTGTGCAAGAGGTCAAAACCGAAGCCGAGGGCGGCGCAGTGCTGTTTGATTTCAACCATCCTTTGGCCGGCCACCCGGTCAGCTTTGAAGTGAAAGTGATTGGCGTCTTATGAATACTTTGGGTACCAATGCCGAAATCTTGCTGGCCGAGCCGCGCGGCTTTTGTGCTGGCGTGGACCGCGCCATCGAGATCGTGGAGCGCGCGCTGGACAAGTTTGGCGCGCCCATTTATGTGCGCCACGAGATCGTGCACAACACCTTTGTGGTCAACGACCTCAAGGCCAAGGGCGCGATTTTTATAGAAGAGCTCAGCGATGTTCCACCCGGCGCCACCCTGATTTTTTCGGCGCACGGCGTGAGCAAAGCGGTGCAGGCAGACGCCCAGGCCCGTGGCTTTCAGGTGTTTGACGCCACTTGCCCGCTGGTCACCAAGGTGCATGTGGAAGTGGCCAAGCTTCACAAAGAGGGCTATGAGTTCATCATGATC
>CANGHQ010000036.1 GCA_947453585.1 Burkholderiales bacterium
CTGGGCCTGCAGTCGCTCGCGCATTTGCCCGCCCTGGATCCGGTGGGCGAACGCTTGAGTGGTGAGACGGATGCCTTTGCCGAACTGGTGCAAGACGCACCCGACAGCCTGGCCCTGGAAGCGCCCCAGCCCGCCGAGGCCGAACTGGCCTTTGGCGACGCGCCCACGCCGCCCGCCCAAGAGCAGGCGCTTGAAGCCGAGCCAGCGCAGGCGCCAGATTCAGCGCCAGAGACTGAGCCACTTGCCCCAACACCCGACGATTCCGCAGCCGAACCGGCCCCTTCCGACACTTTTGACCGCCCCACGGCACCCAACAGCCCATGAACGACACACCTAGCACTGGCCCCGCGCCCGATCCCCTGGCGCCGCAAGACGCCACACCCACATCGCTCGTAGCTCTGGCCGCAGACGCACCCGGCACCACCGAAGTTGCCGAGGCCGCCGAGGCCAGCCTGTTTGACCAGGTCGTCTCCGGCGAATTTGACGCCCTCGACGAGGTGCTCGAAGCCGTGCCGCACAAGCGCATCCTCACGCCGGCGGTCGAGAATCCCAAGTTGCACAAAATCCTGGCCCAAGCTGGCATGGGTTCGCGCCTGGAGATGGAGCAGCTCATTATTGAAGGCCGCATTTCAGTCAACGACGAGCCCGCCCACGTGGGCCAGCGCATCCAGTTTGGCGACCAGATCAAGTTCAACGGCAAGCCAGTGCGCTTTCGGGTGGATCCGCCACCGCCACGCGTGATCGCGTACCACAAGCCCGTGGGCGAAGTGGTCACCCATGACGACCCGCAAAACCGGCCCACCGTGTTTCGCCGTTTGCCACGCCTGCACCAGGGCAAATGGCAGTCGGTGGGGCGGCTTGATCTGAATACCGAAGGCTTGTTGCTGTTCACCAACTCGGGCGAGCTTGCCAACAATTTGATGCACCCGCGCTTTGGCCTGGTGCGCGAATACGCGGTGCGCGTGCTGGGGTCGCTCAGCAAAGAAGAAAAACAAATGTTGCTCGACGGCGTGCGCCTGGACGACGGCATGGCGCAGTTTGGCTCGATTGAGGCCGGTGGCGGCGAGGGCAGCAACTGCTGGTACCGCGTCACTATCTCGGAAGGGCGCAACCGCGAGGTGCGCCGCATGCTCGAGGCCGTGGGCCACGCCGTGAGCCGCCTGATCCGCATCCGCTACGGCGCCATGGTGCTGCCGCGCGGCTTGAAGCGCGGCGCCTGGATGGAGCTTGACGGGATTGACATCGCATCACTGGTGCGCGCCGCGGGCAGCGCGGGCGAAGGCAACGACGGTGTGGCGCGTGAGCGCCCGCTTGAGGGCGCCGCCCCCGTGCGCCGTCCGCCCCCGCCCAAAGGTGGCGCAAGCCGCCGTGGCGCCGCGCCTGCTGCCCGCAGCGGCCCGCGCGTGGCAGCTGACCGCAGCACGCCGCGTGGCCCAGGCCCGCGCCCTGCGGCCAAGCCCGCTGGCGCGGCAAGCCAGCCCGATCCCCTTAAAACTTCAGTGGGATATATCGGCGCCGACAGCCTGTCGCGCCAGCGAAAACAAGAGGCGCTCAAGCAGCGCAGCGGCCCCGGCGGCCAGCGCCGCACCGGGCGCAGTCGCTAGGCAAAATGCTAAAATCATGCACTTTGCTACGCAGGGTGGCGAATAATTTAATACGAAGGTTGAAGTAACACTATGTCTATCGAACGCACACTGTCCATCATCAAGCCCGACGCAGTGGCCAAGAACGTGATCGGTCAGATCTACGCCCGTTTCGAAGCCGCTGGCCTCAAAGTGGTTGCAGCGCGCATGGCCCATTTGTCGCGCGGCGAAGCCGAAGCGTTTTACGCGGTGCACAAAGCACGTCCCTTCTTCAAGGACCTGGTTGATTTCATGATCTCCGGCCCCGTGATGATCCAGGCCCTGGAAGGCGAAAACGCCATCCTGACCCACCGCGATCTGATGGGCGCCACCGACCCCAAGAAAGCAGCACCCGGCACCATCCGTGCTGATTTCGCTGACAGCATCGACGCCAACGCCGTGCACGGCTCTGACGCCGCAGAAACCGCCGCTGTCGAGATCGGTTTCTTCTTCGCTGGCATGAACGTTTATTCGCGTTAATTTGCACTATGGCGGCCAATCTTCTCGACTATGACCTCGAGGGCTTGGCCCTTTTTTGCGAGCGTCTAGGCGAGAAGCGCTTTCGGGCGGTCCAGCTGTTTCGCTGGATCCACCAAAAAGGCGCGTCCGAGTTTGACGCCATGACCGATCTGGCCAAGTCCTTGCGCGAAAAGCTCAAGGGCTGCGCCCAAGTGACGCCGCTGCGCGTTCTGTCCCAGCATGAATCCACCGACGGTACTATCAAGTGGCTGTTTGACGTGGGTGCGGGCGACGCGGTAGAGGCCGTTTTTATCCCCGAATCTGACCGTGGCACGCTGTGCATTTCGTCGCAGGCGGGTTGCGCCGTGGGTTGCCGCTTTTGCTCCACTGGCCACCAAGGCTTTAGCCGCAATCTGACAGCGGGCGAAATCGTCTCGCAGCTTTGGTTTGCTGAGCACTTTTTGCGCAAGCACCTGGCCCGCGACGAACGCATCATCTCCAACGTGGTGATGATGGGCATGGGCGAGCCCCTGCAAAACTACACCGAACTCGTGCCCGCCCTCAAGGTCATGCTCGACGACCACGCCTACGGCCTGTCGCGTCGGCGCGTGACCGTCTCTACCTCGGGCATGGTGCCCATGATGGACCGCCTGGGCCAAGACTGCCCGGTGGCGCTGGCCGTGTCTTTGCACGCGCCCACTGACGCCCTGCGCGAAAGCTTGGTGCCGCTCAACAAAAAATACCCCATTGCCGAGCTGATGCAGGCCTGCGTGCGCTACCTGGCCGTGGCGCCGCGCGACTTCATCACGTTCGAGTACTGCATGCTCGACGGCGTCAACGACACGCCCGAACTCGCCGCGCAGTTGGTGGAGCTGCTGCGCAGCTCTGGCGGCAATTTGCACTGGTGCAAGGTCAACCTGATTCCCTTCAATCCCTTTGCCGCTTCGGGCCTGACGCGTTCTTCCAACGCGCGGGTGCAAGCGTTTTCTGAGGTGCTGAGCCGTGCTGGCGTAATCACCACGGTGCGCAAGACGCGCGGCGACGATATTGCTGCGGCCTGCGGCCAGTTGGCCGGTGACGTGCAAGACCGCACCAGCGTGGTGGTGCGCATCCACAAGCAGCGCAGTGCCGAAAAAGTGGCTGGTCTGGGCCAGGCGCCCGCGCCCTTGGCCACTGAGGTGCATTGACATGGCGGCGCCCGCGTTCAACGCAAAGTCTGGCACGCGCGCCTGCAGTGCAGTGGCGTGCTTGCGCTGGTTGCTGGCTGCAGCGGTGCTCGGGCTTGTGGCCTGCGGCAGCACAGGCCAACGCACCGACAAGTCCGATCTGGTGACCGCTTCTGACGAGACCGAAGCGCGCAAACGCGCCCGCATCCGCCTGGAGCTGGCGGTCAACTATTTCAGCGAAGGCAAGACCACTATTGCGCTCGACGAGCTCAAGCAGTCGATTGCGGTAGACCCGGGCCTGTTTGAAGCCCACAACCTGCGCGGCCTGATTTACCTGCGCCTGAACGAGTTTTCGCTGGCTGACGACAGCTTTCGCCAGGCGCTGGTGTTGAATCCCAAAGCCGCCACGGTGCAACACAACTACGGCTTGCTCTTGTGCCAGCAGGGCCGCATGGCGGCAGCAGCCGAGATGTTTAGCGCCGCCCTGGCCAACCCGACCTACAACGAACGCGCCAAGACCTGGATGATCCAGGGCCTGTGCCAGGCCAAGGCCGGGCAGGCGCAGGCTGCTGAGACCAGCTTGCTCAACGCCTACCAGCTCGACCCCGGCAACCCGGTGGTGGCCTACAACTTGGGCCTTGGCCTGTACCAGCGTGGCGAATATCCCCAAGCCCAGCGCTACCTGAGCCGCCTCAATAATTCCGACCTGGCCAACGCCGAGTCTCTGTGGCTTGGCGCCAAGGCAGCCAAGGCCATGGGCGACGCGCAGGCCTTGGCCGCGCTGGGGCAAACCCTGGTGCAGCGTTTTCCCTCTTCCAAAGAGTCGCTCTGGCTGGAGCGGCAGTCCTTCCATGAGTGATTTAGACCTGAACCCCGTGCCCCAGGTGCCCGAGGCGAGCGCCATCGAGGCGCCGCCAGCCACGCCCTCAGCGCTGCCCACCGCCGGGCAAATGCTCAACAACGCGCGCCGTTCGGTGGGCCTGAGCCTCGAAGAACTGGCCGCGCGGGTCAAAGTGCCGGTGGCGCGCCTGCAGGCGCTCGAAGAAGACCGTTTCGACAGCTGGCCCGACATGAACGTGGTGCGCGCTGTGGCCGCCAGCGTTTGCCGCCATGTGCGGCTGGACTCCGCCATCATCCTGGCGCGCTTGCCCAAGGCTGAAAAAATGGTGTGGTCGGCAGCGGTGGCCGATTCGCCAGTGGGTTTTCGGGACAAGGACGGTTTCAAAATGCGCAGCGCAAGCGGCGTGGGGCGCTTGCCGCTGGCGCTGCTGGCGTTGGTCTTGGCGCTTGCCGCACTGGGTTTGTACTTGGGTCCGATGCTGCTGGTCTGGATGGACCGGGCTTGGCCAGGCCGGGCTTTGATCGCTGCAGCACCCGCGCCCGCAGCAGTGCCAGAGCCGGTGCTGCCACCAGACGCCGAACCCACCGACACGCGTATTGGCGCCACGGAGCCAGAAGCCGCTGCCAGCTTGCCGGTGGTAGCCCCCGCCTTGGCCGGTGCCGCCAAGGTGGCCCCGAGCGTGGCGGCCCCCAGCGTGGCCCCAGCGGTTTCCACACCAATGGTTGCCGCCTCCAAATCCATGGGCGGCGCATCTGTCGCGGGCAAGCTGGCCAGTGCGCCAGCGAGCGCATCAACCAGCCCCTTGCTGGTGTTCAAGGCGCGGGGCCTGACCTGGGTCGCGGTCAGCGACGCCAATGGCGTGACACTTTTGCGCAAAACCCTGGCGGCGGGCGAGAGCGCCAGCGCGGCCGGTGGCGCTTTGCCTTTGTGGGTGGTCGTTGGGCGGGCTGACCATACCGATGTGGAAGTGCGCGGCCAAGCCTTCAAACTGGAGCCGAGCGCCCCAGACAATGTCGCAAGATTCAAGGTGCAATGATGCCAAACGAAACACGGTTCAATTCCAATTGTGTAGCTTCGCGCAATGGCCTGCAGGCCCGCGTGGCCTGGGGCAGCAATATCGTCACCGTCGGCGGCGGTGCGCCAGTCCGCATCCAGTCCATGACCAATACCGACACGGTGGACGCCGTGGGCACCGCCATTCAGGTCAAAGAGCTGGCGCTGGCGGGCTCGGAGATGGTGCGCATCACCGTCAACACGCCCGAGGCGGCGCAGGCCGTGCCCTACATCCGCGAACAGCTGGACCGCATGGGCATTGCGGTGCCGCTCATTGGCGATTTCCATTTCAACGGCCACCGGCTCTTGACCGATTTTCCGGACTGCGCGCAGGCGCTGTCCAAATACCGCATCAACCCGGGCAACGTGGGCAAAGGCGACAAAAAAGACCGGCAGTTCGGCCAGATGATCGAAGCCGCGCTGCGCTGGGACAAGCCGGTGCGCATTGGCGTGAACTGGGGCAGCCTGGACCAGGAACTGCTCGCCCACCTGATGGACAGCAACGCCCAACTGGCGGAGCCCCTGGGTGTGAAGCAGGTGATGTACCAGGCGCTCATTAGTTCAGCCGTGGGTTCGGCCGAGTTGGCCGAGTCCATGGGCATGCAGGCCAGCCAGATCATTATTTCGTGCAAGGTCAGCGGCGTGCAAGATCTGATCGCGGTGTACCGCGAGCTGGGTCGCAACACGCGCTACCCCCTGCATTTGGGTCTGACCGAAGCGGGCATGGGCACCAAGGGCACGGTCGCATCCGCCGCCGCGCTGTCGGTGTTGTTGCAAGAAGGCATTGGCGACACCATCCGCGTGTCGCTCACCCCGGCGCCCGGCGAGTCGCGCAACCAGGAAGTGGTGGTCGCTGCCGAGATTTTGCAGGCCCTGGGCTTGCGCGCTTTTGTGCCCAGCGTGACCGCCTGCCCTGGATGCGGTCGCACCACCAGTACCACTTTCCAAGAGCTGACCCAGCAAATTGACAACTTTTTGCGCGACCAAATGCCGGTCTGGCGCGAACGCTACCCCGGGGTGGAAAACCTCAAGGTAGCGGTGATGGGCTGCATCGTCAACGGCCCGGGCGAGAGCAAGCACGCCGACATTGGCATCAGCCTGCCCGGCACGGGCGAGGCGCCCGCGGCGCCGGTTTTCATTGACGGCGAGAAGCGCATGACCCTGCGTGGCGACGCCATTGCCACCGACTTTCAGGCGGTGGTTGAGAACTACATCCAGCAACGTTTTGGCGCAGCGGCAACGCAGTCGCCCACCTGACCCCTTTTATGACCGAACCTCAAGCGCCACGCAAGGCGGAAAAACTCTTGGCCGTCAAAGGCATGAACGACATATTGCCTCCCGACTCGGCCCGGTGGGAAGCGCTCGAAGAGCTGGTGCGCGCGCTGATGCGCCGCTACGCCTATGAAAACATCCGCACGCCCATCGTCGAGCCGACTGCGCTGTTTGTGCGCGGCCTGGGCGAGGTGACCGACATCGTTGAGAAAGAGATGTATTCGTTCGAGGACCGGCTCAACGGCGAGCAGCTCACGCTGCGCCCGGAAAACACTGCTGGCGTGGTGCGCGCGGTGGTAGAGCACACGCTCCTCTACAACGGCGGCAAGCGCCTGTATTACTTTGGCCCCATGTTCCGCCACGAGCGGCCCCAGCGCGGGCGCTACCGCCAGTTCCACCAGGTGGGCGCCGAGGCGCTGGGCTTTGGCGGCCCCGAGCTGGACGCTGAACTCATCCTGATGGCCGACGCGCTGTGGAAAGAACTCGGCATTGGCGGCGTAGAGCTGCAAATCAACAGCCTGGGCCAGCCCGAAGAGCGCAATCTGCACCGCGCCGCGCTCATCGCCCACTTTGAGGCCCATGCCGATGCGCTGGACCCTGAGTCGCGCCGACGCTTGCACCTGAATCCCTTGCGCCTGCTCGACAGCAAAAACCCCGACATGCAGCCGGTCATTGAGGCCGCGCCCAAGCTGCTCGACTTTTTGGGCGAAGCGTCCAAAGCACACTTGGCCGCCGTGCTGGCCATTCTGGACGCCAATGGCGTGCCGTATTCCATGAACCCGCGCTTGGTGCGCGGCATGGACTATTACAACCTCACGGTGTTTGAGTTTGTGACCACGCAGCTGGGCTCGCAGGGCACGATTTGCGGCGGCGGGCGCTACGATTATTTGGTCGAACAAATCGGCGGCAAACCCACCCCGGCCGTAGGCTGGGCCATGGGCATGGAGCGGGTGCTTGAGTTGCTCAAGGCGCAAGAAGACAGCCTGGCGCTGCCACTGCTTGACGCCTACGCTGTAGTGCCCGACGCCACTGCCTTGCCCCAGGTGGCCGCTTGCCTGCAGCGCTTGCGCAGCGCGGGCGTGTCGGTGCTGATGCACGCCAGTGGCGAGGCCGGCATGGCCAGCATGAAAAGCCAGTTCAAGAAGGCTGACGCCTCGGGTGCGCGCTACGCGCTGGTGTTCGGGCCCGATGAATTGGCGCAGGGCTGCGTTACCGTCAAGGCCTTGCGCGACCCGACCGTGGCCCAACGCACACTGGCGCTGGACCTTTGGCCCGAATGGGCCGACAGCCTACAATCCGCCCCTTAAACAAATACCCCCCATGGCAAACCAACTCGACCTCGAAGAACAAGAACAGCTCGACGAACTCAAGCATTTCTGGAGCAAATACGGCAACCTCATCAGCGGCGTGCTGATCGTGGTGATGCTCGCTTTGGCGGGTTGGAATGGCTACAACTACTGGCAGCGCAGCCAGGCGGCGCAGGCTGCAGCCATGTATGACGAAATGGGCAAATCTGTGGCCGGCGGCGACGTGGCCAAGGCCGAGCGCACTTTCAACGACATGAAAGACCGCTACGCACGCGCCAGCTACACCCAGCAAGCCGGTCTGGCCCTGGCCAAAATGGCCGCCGACGCGGGCAAAGCAGATGTTGCCAAAGTCGCCCTGCAATGGGTGGCCGACAAGTCGGGCGACGAGGGCTACGCCGCCATTGCCAGCCTGCGCCTGGCCAATATCTACCTAGACGCCAAACAATATCCCGAGGCCCTGAAGGCCTTGGACGCTGCCAAGGGCGACGCCTTTGCCGCCCTGGTGGCTGACCGCCGGGGCGATGTGTTGCTTCTGCAAGGCCAGCGTGATGCGGCCAAAGCGGCTTATTTGAGGGCTTTCAAAGCTTTTGACGAGCGTTCCGAATACCGCCGCTTGGTGCGTGTGAAGCTCAATGCCCTGGGCGTGGAGCCAGAAGCGCCCAAAACGGCCGTGCCAAACGCCGCAAGCGGAGCCAACTGATGCGCCAAGCCCCACGGCTGTTGGCCGTTGCCCAAGGATTTTTGGCGCTGGCCCTGGTGCTGGCATTGCAGGCCTGCGCCAGCAGTGACAAACCCAAGCCCACGGCGCTGGAGGTCAATCCGGCACAACTTGGCGTCAAAGAAGTGTGGCGTGCCACCGTGGGCGCTACGGCGCTGCCGCTGGAAGTGCACACCTTAGGCACGCAGGTGCTGGTGGCGTCAACGCTGGGTGATATCAGCGCAATCGACGCGCGCAGTGGCAAGCAGACGTGGCGCGCCAGCGTTGGCGCACCTTTGAGTGCTGGCGTGGGCAGCGACGGTGACACCGTGGCCGTGGTTACCCGCGAAAACCAGCTCGTCGCCCTGCGCGAGGGCAAAGAAGTGTGGCGCCAAAAGCTGCCGTCCTTGACGCTGACTTCGCCCTTGGTCGCCGGTGCACGCGTGTTTTTGCTGTCCGCCGACCGCACGGTGATGGCGTTTGATGCCGCCACTGGCCGCAAGCTTTGGCTGCAACAGCGCCCGGGCGACGCCCTGGTGCTCGGTCAGCCCGGAATATTGGCGGCGGTGGGCGACACCTTGCTGGCCACCCAAAGCGGCCGCCTGCTGGGCCTGAACCCGCAAAACGGTGCTGTGCGCTGGGATGCAGCAGTGGCGGTCGGGCGCGGCGTGAACGAAGTTGAACGCCTGGTTGACCTGGTGTCCGGCACCAGCCGCGTGGGCAGCAACCTGTGCCTGCGGGCCTTCCAGTCCACCGTGGCCTGTGTGGACGCACAAGCTGGTCGCACGCTCTGGACCAAACCCGCCTCGGGCGCCAGCGGCATTGCCGGTGACGCCAGCACCGTGTTTGGCGCGGAAAGCGACGGCAAGCTGGTCGCCTGGCGCCGCAGCGATGGCGAAAAACTCTGGACCAGCGAGAAGCTGCGTTTTCGGGGCCTTTCGGCACCGGTTTTCGTCGGCAACGCGGTAGCGGTCGGCGATTTCGAAGGATTTGTACACTTTTTGTCTCCCAAAGATGGGGCCGTGCTGGCCCGCGCTGCAAGCGATGGTTCGCCCATTGCCTTGGCGCCTGTGTGGGTGGATGGAACCTTGGTCGCGGTCACGCAGCGCGGCACAGTGATTGGGTTTCGGCCTGAATAATTAGGCTACGCGCTTCATGAAACCTGTTATCGCCCTGGTCGGTAGACCCAATGTGGGCAAATCAACCCTGTTCAACCGCCTGACCAAGACGCGCGACGCCATCGTTGCCGACTACGCCGGTCTGACGCGCGACCGCCATTACGGCAACGCCAAGCACGGCAAGCACGAATACATCGTGGTTGATACCGGCGGCTTCGAGCCGGACGCTGCCTCGGGCATCTACAAAGAGATGGCTAAGCAGACCCGACAGGCCGTGGCCGAGGCCGATGTGGTGCTGTTTGTGGTGGACGCGCGTGGCGGCGTATCCGCCCAAGACCACGAAATCGCCAAATACCTGCGCCGCCTGGGCAAGTCGGCCATCGTGGTTGCCAACAAGGCCGAAGGCATGACCGACGGCGTGCAGTTCACCGAGTTTTTCGAGCTGGGCCTGGGCGCCGTGATTCCGATCAGCGCGGCCCACGGCCAAGGCATTCGCCCGCTGATTGACCAGGTGCTCGAGCCCCTGGCGCTGGC
>CANGHQ010000037.1 GCA_947453585.1 Burkholderiales bacterium
GTCATGCTGGTGTTTCCTTGTTTTGGTGTGTTGAAAAACGGTACATATAGTTTATATCGTTTTTTGCAATCTGCAAACAAGGTAAGTTTGACCAGCCCGTGGCTAGGCTGTCAAGCGTAGACATCGGCTTTTTGGGGCCGATGAAGGCGGCGCTTTAGCCCTCGATGAAGTCCAGCGGCCAGGGCGTTTTTTGCCAGGCCAGTGCTTCTTCGCGCAAGAGATAGGCCGACTGCGGAAACTCTTGCGCCCAGACTGCTGCGCATTGCAGTTGCAGCTTGCCGCCGGGCAGGGCGGCCAAGGCCACGCCCGACATATCGGGGTCGCGCCGCGCGTGGCACAAGATGACGGCCAGTCGCAGTGCCAGCAGCTGTGCACGCAGGTCGTCATTGGCGAGTTCGGCTTCCAACTTGCGCAATTTGCCCCGGTGGCCCAGCACCAGCAGGCTCAGGCGGTGCAGCTCGGGCAGCGAAAAGCCCATGGCGTCGGCGTTGTCCAAAATGTAGGCGCCGTGCTTGTGGTAGTCGCTGTGCGAGATGTGGCTGCCAATCTCGTGCAACTCGGCAGCCCATTTGATCTTGCGGACGCTGCGCCCGGATTCGTCATCAGGCAGCGTTTTTTGGGCGCTTGCCAACTGCCCGAACAGCGACGCCGCCACCTGCCCAACCCGTGCGCCATGGTTGCGGTCAACGCCAAATTTGCTTGCAAGCCGCAGCACTGTCTTGAGCCGCAAGTCGCTGGTGGTACCGGTATTGCCTCGCAGTTCACACAGCAAACCGTGGCGCAAACCGCCGTCGGTGGGGTGCAGCGCCTTGATGCCTAGCAGGCTGAAAAGCGCCCGCGTAATGCTCAGGCCCCCGCCAATCACGGCCTTGCGGTCTTCCCGCATGCCCGGCATTTTTACCCGGTCGGCGCTTTGGGCGCTGATGAGTTTTTCCAGCAGCCAGTCCAGGCTTTCCTGCGTGATTAGGCCTTGGGGCCAGCCCGCCGCAGCCAGCACGTCGCTGATGGCCCCCACGGTGCCGGCCGAGCCGTAGGCCACGTCCCAGTGGCTGGGGTGGTAGGCGTCCAGCGCCTCGTCAAGCACCGCCTTGGCCGCAATTTCGGCAATCTCAAAAGCGCGGCGGCTGAATTGGCCGTCGGCAAAGTAGCGGGTTGACCAGGCAATGCTGCCCACCCGAAACGATTCCATCACCCGGGGCTTGAATCCCTGGCCCAAGATCAGCTCGGTCGAGCGTCCGCCAATGTCAATCACCATGCGCCGCTCGTCTGACGGCGCCAGCGTGTGCGCCACACCTTGGTAAATCAACCGGGCCTCTTCGCGCCCTGAGATGACGTCAATCGGAAACCCCAGCACCGTGTTGGCCCGCTCCAAAAAAGCATCGCGATTGCGCGCTTCGCGCAGTGTTTGCGTTGCCACTGCGCGCACCTGCTCGGGCGCAAAGCCGGCCAGGCGTTCGCCAAAGCGCGCCAGGCAATCCCAGCCGTTTTGCATGGCTGCGGCTGTCAGGTTGCGGTCGGCGTCCAGCCCGGCGCCTTGGCGCACGGTTTCCTTGATGTATTCGGTGCGCTGGAATTCGCCATGGTCAAGCACGCCGATTTCAAGGCGAAAGCTGTTGGATCCGAGGTCGATGGCGGCAAGGCGATTTTCAGAGGTCATTGAGGAAAACGATTTATACAATTTGGCGCGCGAAGGATAGCACCAAGCCCGTACACCTGCGCGCAATTGCTGCAGTACAACAAAAAGCCCAGCCAAAGCTGGGCTCGTTGTGCCTGATAAGGGGCTCAGGCGGCTGGCACAGCGCCCGCGTAGCTTACTTTTTGACTGGGGTCATCACCGTGTCAACGATGTGAATGACGCCGTTGGACGCCAAAACGTCCGCTTGTACCACGGCCGCGTTTTCTACCGTAACAAAGTCACCGGCTTTGGACAACGCCAAAGGATCACCGTTGAGCGCCTTGACCGTGCTGTTTTTCACGTCTTTGGCCAAAGTCAGCGCAGGCACTACGTGGTAGGTCAGCAGATCTTTGAGTTTGGCGGGGTGTTTGGCCAAGTCTTCCATGGTGGCGGGCTTGACTGCCTTGAAGGCTTCGTTATTGGGCGCAAAGACGGTAAAGGGTCCGGCAGACTGCAAATCGGAGGTCAGTCCGGCAGATGTGATCAATCCGCTGAGCGTGCTCAGCGAAGGTGTTTTTGCAATGGTGTCAGCCACGCTGACGGGTTTTTGGGGCCCGGCGCAGGCAGAAACCAGGACGGTCAGCGCAGCGCACAGGGCGGCGCGGCGCGCCAGGGCAAAGGATTTGGAAGTCAGCATGGTCAAAATCTCCGGTTAGAAAACGCTGACGATAAGACCATAAAATGACAAAAATGTGACAAATAGAGCAGCTTAATCAATTTGCGTGTATCGACCGCAGGACGTACAAAAATCACTTTGCAAGTCACACTTTTGTCACAAATAGTTCTTACATTGCAAGGGTTCTTCCAACCCAGCCAAAAAGGTTTCCTATGAAATTTGCAGTCCATTACCCGGTCCTGGTGGCCACGGTCGCTTCGGTTTTGTCCTTTGGCGCAGTCCAAGCGCAAGAAATCACGGGCGCTGGCGCCACATTCCCCGCGCCTTTGTATGCCAAATGGGCCTCTGAGTACAACAAGCTCACCGGTGTGAAGGTCAACTACCAATCCATCGGTTCGGGCGGCGGCATCAAGCAAATCGACTCCAAAACCGTGGATTTCGGCGCATCCGACATGCCCCTGACCGACGAAGTGCTCAAGACCAAGGGCCAGATGCAATTCCCCACCGTCATTGGCGGCGTGGTGCCCGTGCTCAATGTGGCGGGCATTTCCCCCGGCCAACTCAAGTTGACCGGCCAGGTGCTGGGTGACATTTATCTGGGCAAGATCGCCAAGTGGAACGATCCCGCCATCAAGGCGTTGAACCCAACTTTGGCCTTGCCTGACGCCGCGATCGCCCAAGTGCGCCGCGCAGATGGCTCTGGTACCACTTTCATCTTCACCAACTACCTGAGCAAGGTCAACGCCGAGTGGAAGTCCAAAGTGGGTGAGGGCACCGCAGTGAACTGGCCTGTGGGCGCCGGTGGCAAGGGCAATGAAGGCGTGGCCGCCTTTGTGGGCCGCCTGCCCAATTCGCTGGGTTACGTGGAATATTCATACGTCAAGCAAAACAAGCTGAACTACGCAGTGATGCAAAACGCCGCAGGTCACTTTGTGAAGCCTGAGGATGACAGCTTCAAGGCCGCAGCTGCGGGCGCCGAATGGTCCAAGTCCTTCTACCAAATCCTGACCAACCAGGCAGGTAAAGACGCTTGGCCCATCAGCGGCGCAACCTTTATCCTGATGCACACCAAGCAGGACAAGCCCGCCAATGCGACCGAAGCACTGAAGTTCTTCAACTGGGCCTACGCCAATGGCGAAAAGTCTGCTGCTGATTTGGACTACGTGCCCATGCCTCCCGCTGTGGTCGCCGCCATCCAGAAATCCTGGGGCGAAATCAAGGATCCTGCTGGCAAAGCGGTTTCCTTCAAGTAAGAGCCCATTGCATAGCCCAGCCCATCTCGCGTTGCGCCGGATGGGCTCGGGCTTTGCCAACCTAACCATGAGCGTTTCATGACTTCAACGCCTTCCATCAAACGGGCCCGCAGCGGCCCCGTGGCTGACAAGATTTTCGGCTGGGTTGCCAAAGGCTGTGCGCTTTTGACGCTCGGTTTATTGATCGCCATTCTGACTTCGCTGACCATCAGCGCTTGGCCAGCGATCCAAAAGTACGGATTTTCGTTTTTGACCAGCACCGTCTGGGACCCGGTACAAGAGGAGTTTGGCGGCTTTGTCATGATTTATGGCACGGTGGCCACGTCAGTGATCGCCTTGCTGATTGCGGTGCCAGTGAGCTTTGGCATCGCCCTGTTTTTGACCGAACTCTCACCTGCTTGGCTCAAGCGCCCGCTGGGTACGGCCATCGAGCTGCTCGCCGCCGTGCCGTCGATTGTTTACGGCATGTGGGGTTTGCTGGTGTTTGGTCCGGTGCTGGCCAAGTATGTGCAAACGCCTTTGCAAACCGCGTTTGCAGGCGTGCCCTACCTGGGTGCCTTAGTGTCGGGCCCGCCAGTGGGCATTGGTCTTTTGTCGGCCGGCATTATTTTGGCCATCATGATCATTCCGTTCATCGCAGCGGTGATGCGTGATGTGTTTGAGGTAACGCCGCCGTTGCTCAAAGAATCGGCCTACGGCCTGGGTGCTACCACCTGGGAGGTGGTATCCAAAGTCGTGCTGCCGTATACCAAAACCGGTGTCATCGGCGGCATCATGCTGGGGCTGGGCCGTGCGATTGGCGAGACCATGGCGGTCACTTTTGTCATTGGCAATTTCAACCAGCTCGATTCCTTAAGCCTGTTCCAAGCGGCCAACAGCATCACGTCTGCCCTGGCCAATGAGTTTGCCGAGGCGGGCGAGGGCTTGCACCAAGCCGCGCTCATGTACCTGGGTCTGGTTTTGTTCTTCATCACCTTTGTCATCCTCACGCTGTCCAAACTGCTGCTGTCGCAGCTGCGCAAGGCTGAAGGAGCCAAAACATGATGTCCCAGGCTCAGCAACATTCGCGCGCCGCCAAGTTTGCAGCGCGCAACCGGGTCAATAAGCTGGCCACCTTTTTGGCGCTTTCAGCCATGGCTTTTGGCCTGTTTTGGCTGTTCTGGATCTTGATCGAGACCGTGCGTCTGGGTCTGGGAGGGCTGAGCTTTGCCACCCTGACGCAGATGACACCGCCGCCCAACGAAGATGGCGGTTTGGCCAATGCGATTTTTGGCTCGGCGCTGATGGTTGGACTGGCCACGTTGGTGGGCACGCCCATTGGGGTGATGGCGGGCATCTACCTGGCCGAATTTGACAAAAGCGGCTGGTTGGCCAGCGTGACGCGCTTTGTCAACGACATCTTGCTGTCCGCCCCATCCATCGTGATTGGCCTGTTTGTTTACGCCATTGCCGTGAGCCCTTTCCACACCTTCTCCGCCGCAGCCGGCGTGCTGGCCTTGGCGCTGATCGTGATTCCGGTGGTGATCCGCACTACCGAGAACATGCTCCAACTCGTGCCCGCCGGTCTGCGCGAGGCGGCCTACGCCTTGGGCGCGCCCAAGTGGAAAGTCATCATCAGCATCACGCTCAAAGCTGCGCGTGCGGGTGTCATTACAGGTGTTTTGCTGGCGGTGGCCCGCATTGCCGGAGAGACGGCGCCCCTGCTGTTTACTGCGCTGAGCAACCAGTTCTGGACATCGAGCCTGGGCCAGCCTATGGCGAGCCTGCCGGTCACGATTTTCAAATTTGCCATGAGCCCTTACGAAAACTGGCAAAAGCTGGCCTGGGCCGGTGTGTTCCTGATCACTCTGGCAGTGCTCACACTCAATATTGCCGCGCGTGTGCTGACCCGCAGCAAAGCCTAAAGCCTATCTGCCACGCCCCACATCACCTTACCAAGTACTCCCATGCTCAAAACTGATACCGGCCCCGTGAACACCAGGATTGCCGTCAAGGACCTGAACTTTTACTACGGCAAGTTCCACGCCCTCAAGGGCATCAACCTCAATATTCCTGAAGGCAAAGTCACCGCCTTCATCGGCCCGTCGGGCTGCGGCAAATCGACTTTGTTGCGGGTTTTTAACCGCATGTTTGAGCTCTACCCCGAGCAGCGCGCCGAAGGCCAGATCATTCTGGACGGCGAAAACCTGCTCACCAGCAAGGAAGACGTCGCCTTGCTGCGCGCCAAGGTCGGCATGGTGTTCCAAAAGCCCACGCCTTTTCCCATGTCGATTTACGACAACATTGCGTTTGGCGTCAAGCTGTTCGAGAACCTGAGCGCCACCGACATGGAAGAGCGTGTCGAATGGGCGCTGCGCAAGTCGGCGCTGTGGGGCGAGGTGAAGGACAAGCTCAACCAAAGCGGCTCCAGCCTTTCGGGCGGCCAGCAGCAGCGCTTGTGCATTGCGCGCGGCATTGCGATCAAGCCCGAAGTTCTGCTGCTCGACGAGCCCTGTTCGGCACTGGACCCGATTTCAACCGCCAAAGTCGAAGAACTGATCGTCGAGCTCAAGGCCGACTACACGGTGGTGATCGTGACCCACAATATGCAGCAAGCCGCGCGCTGCAGCGACTACACCGCCTATATGTACCTGGGCGACCTGATCGAGTTTGGCGCCACCGAGCAGATGTTCTTCAAGCCCACCCGCAAGGAAACCGAAGACTACATCACCGGTCGCTTTGGCTGATTGCCGTTTATTGCCGTTAGTTCCGTTTTTTGACCGCCCCGTCACGCACCTACCTTCAGGAGTTCGCCATGCCCGATAAACATCTTTCCACCCAATTTGACTCTGAGTTGACTTCGGTGTCCTCCCAGGTCATGGAACTCGGTGGTTTGGTTGAGTCCCAGATTCGCCAGGCTATTTACGCGCTGCACCATTTCAGCCTTGAAGCTGCGCACGATGTCACCGCCAATGAGTCACGGGTCAACGCCATGGAAATCGAAATCGACCGCGACCTCTCGTCCATCATTGCCCGGCGCCAACCCACGGCGCGCGATCTGCGTTTGCTCATCGCCATCTCCAAAACCACCGCCAACCTGGAGCGCGTGGGTGATGAAGCCGAAAAAATCGCACGCATGGTGGTCTCCATCATCGAGAGTGGCGCGCCACGCTCGCTGCCTTCGCTGGAGCTGCGCTACGCCGCCGACTTGGCCTCTGGCCTGCTTAACAAGGCGCTCGACGCCTTTGCCCGCCTGGACGTGAACGCGGCGCTGAGCATCTTGAAAGAAGATGACCTGATTGACAAAGAATTTGACGGCTTTGTTCGCAAGCTCATCACTTACATGATGGAAGACCCGCGCACCATCTCCCCCAGCCTGGATTTGCTGTTTTTGGCCAAGGCCATTGAGCGCATTGGCGATCACGCCAAAAACATCGCCGAATTCATCATCTATGTGGTCAAGGGCGAAGATGTGCGCCACAGCTCCATCGACCGGATCGAGTCCGTCATCAAATGAGAAACATGCCCGCCGTGCTGGTGGTGGAGGACGAACCTGCCATCGCCGAGCTGATCGCCGTCAACCTGCGCCACAACGGCTTTCGCCCGACCTGGGCCATGGACAGCGTCAGCGCCCAGCGCGAAATCGACGCAGCCTTGCCCGACCTGATTTTGCTGGACTGGATGCTCCCCGGCGAAAGCGGCCTCTCGCTGGCCAAACGCTGGCGCGCCAATGAGCGAACCAAGGCCGTGCCGCTGATCATGCTCACCGCCCGGGGTGACGAGGCTGACCGCGTAGCGGGCCTGGATGCCGGCGCGGACGACTACATTTCCAAGCCCTTTTCCACCAAAGAGCTGCTCGCCCGCGTGCGCGCAGTGCTGCGTCGCCACAGCCCCGAGCCCAGTGGCGAGGCCATTGTGATTGCCGGTTTGAGCCTGGATTCGGCCACGCACCGCGTGTCCTTTGCCGACCAGGCGCTGAAGCTCGGCCCCACCGAGTTCAAGCTGCTGCACTACCTGATGGGCCACGCCGAACGCGTGCACAGCCGTGGCCAGTTGCTCGACAAGGTTTGGGGCGACCACGTGTACATCGAAGAGCGCACGGTGGACGTGCACGTCAAGCGCCTGCGCGAGGCCTTGGGCGCTGCCGGCGCCATGGTGGAAACCGTGCGTGGTGCGGGCTATCGCCTTACGGCCAAGCCGGTGGTACCGGTTGCTGTAGTTGCCAAAGCTTTGGCGGGGTAAGTCTTGACCTCGCGGATGCTGGGGCGGCTGTTCTCGTTTGCCCTTTTTCAGGTCGTGGGGGCTGCCTTTGGCTGGTGGTTTTGCCGCAGCTTTATGCCTGTGTCGGCACCAACGCTCGCGCCCATGCTGCTGTCCGCGCTGGTGTCGAGCTACTTTTGGCAGGTGCTTGATGTGGCGCTGGGCATGCGGGTTCTGCGCTGGCTCAGCAGCGGCGACACGCTGCAAACCCAGGTAGGTTTTGGCTTGTGGGGTGAAATATCCGACCGCGTGCGGCGCCTGGCCCGCTCGCGCGAGCGCGCTGTTCAGCAGCGTGACGGCCGCTTTCAAGACTTTTTGGCCGCCATGCAGGCTTCGCCCAATGGCGTTGTGTTGCTGGACGACGATTTGCGCATTGAGTGGTTCAACCAGTCCGCCCAATCGCATTTCGGCCTGGAAGGAACGCGGGATTTGTTCCAGCACTTCGGCAATCTGGTGCGCGACCCTGGCTTTGCGGCCTATCTGGCCACGGGAGACTTTAAGAGCGATGTGCTCATGCCAGGGCGCGCCAGCACCGCAGCCAAGCCGGTGCGCCTGTCGGTGCACATGCACCCGTATGGCGACGGCCGCCGTCTGCTGCTCTCGCGCGATGTCACTGCGGTGGAGCAAGCCGAGGCCATGCGCCGCGACTTTGTGGCCAATGTGTCGCATGAAATCCGCACGCCCTTGACCGTGCTCTCGGGCTTTGTGGAAACCCTGCAAAGCCTGAGTCTGACCGAGCAAGAACGCGTGCGCTACCTTGACTTGATGGCGCAGCAGGCCGAGCGCATGCAGTCTCTGGTGAGTGATTTGCTCACCTTGTCGCGCCTGGAGGGAAGCCCGCTGCCTTCCGCACAGGAGTGGGTGCCCATGGCCCCGCTTTTTGAGCATTGCCGCCAGGAGGTGACCGAGCTTTCCCGTGTGCTTTGGGGCCAGCCCCAGCAACTGTATTTTGAGATAGCCCCCGACATTGCCGTGGCCGGTTCATCCACTGAATTGCACAGCGCCATGCTCAACCTGATTGGCAACGCGGTGCGCTACACGCCTGAGGGCAAAAACATCTATGTGCGCTGGCAGGCGCAAGCCGACGGTGGCGCTGTATTTGCGGTGCGCGACGAAGGTGTGGGCATTGCCCCAGAACACATTCCCCGCCTGACCGAGCGTTTTTACCGCGTAGACCGCAGCCGTTCGCGCGAGACCGGTGGAACCGGCCTGGGGCTGGCGATTGTCAAACACGTGTCGCAGCGACACGGCGCGGAACTGTCGATTGCCAGCACGCCGGGGCAGGGTTCGACGTTTACCGTGCGCTTTCCCGCCTCACGGGTTCGGCTTCCCGCAGAGCCGGTCAGCGCGCCCACCTCCGTCCCCGTTAGCGCCGCTGCATAAGCCAGACAGCGTCGCCGCCATTGGCTGGGTGTTGCATCAGGGCTTTGGCATTCCACACGGTGCGGTCCACGGTAGGCGGAACGTCACCGCTGGCGGTGGGGCTTGCCAGCAGCCATGTGCAGCGCACCAGAGAACCAGCGCCTACCAAGGGCAGTTGCCCATACCACTGCAGGGCCGCAATCTGGCTTGTGCCCAGGCCTTGCACTTCTACGCAGCCCGGCTTGTCAATGTGTTCCTTGATACCCCGCACAAAGCTGGTGTAGCCCTGGGTGTAGTCCAGCAAGGGCAGCCACAGCGTCATCAGCAGCAGCCAGCACCAGGCAGCGCCACCTGCGGGCAAGGCCAGACTTTTCCAAAGCGCCGCACGCTGGCGGCTGGTGCGCCAGCGCACCAGCGCCGCCCAAAAGCCCGTGGCCACCAGCGCCAGCAGCAGCGCCAGCCCTGAGAACTGCGGCACAAACCCCGGCGCTAACCGCGCCACGTTGGCGGCCGGCTGGCTTGGAAAACCGGTTTGCATTGCCAGCCACACCACCCAAATGGTGAAGCCGCAGCCCGAGAAAAAAAGCAAGGTAAACCAATCCACGAGCGAGGCCATTTGCCGCTGCAGCGTGGGCAGGGCAAAAGCAGCCAAGCTGGCCATCGCAGGCAGCGCCAAGAGCAAAGTGCGGTCTGACGATCCGGTAAACAGTGTGGCGACCAGAGTTACGCACAGCAGCCACAGCGGCAGCGCAATGTGGCGGCTGCCAATGTGCTTACGCCACCGCACTACCGCCCAGCCTGCCAACGGCCACGCAGGCCAGGTGAACCACACCAGCAATTGCGCGTAGCCGTTCCAGTCAATCCA
>CANGHQ010000038.1 GCA_947453585.1 Burkholderiales bacterium
ATGCCGTTGAGGCGCTGCTTGCCGTGCGACTCCACCAGTGCGGCAGACGCCGTGTGCATTTCGCCCGTCACGTGGTGCATGTCAGTGGTCACGCTGTGCATGTCGGCAGCAGCTTTGGCGGCCAGGCCAGCGGCGCGGTTGGCCAGTTCGGCCGAGTCCAGCATGGCCGAGCGCATGGCCAGCATGTCGTCGTCGTCGCCTTCTGTGTCGCCGTGCTCTTCGTGGGCGTGCTCGCCATGCACGTCATATGCGTCATGTTCGACGGTTGGCGCTTCGGCGGCGCTGATGAAACCCTCAGACGCTGGACCATCGACGGGCAGGTCAAACTGGGCGTCTATGGGGTTGTCGGCGTCTGCGGCGGCGCCAGCGCTGCCCTGCGGCGCAGGCGCAGCAGCGCCAGAGATGGCTTCAATCGCCTGCGCCTCTTCGGCGGAGAGTTTGGATGTGGTGTCAGTCATGGCGGGTACCCGGTTGGCTGTGGTGTGGGGCTAGGTGGGGTCTTGCAGCATCGACTGCAGGGATTCAAGTTGCGCGCGCACCGCGTCGTTCTCGACCTTGAGGTGAATCAGACGGGCGGGGAAATTCATCTCGGGCATCTCGGTGTCGTAGACCGGCTGTTCATCCGCCTGCGGGTCTTCTTCGGCAGACGAGGTTTTGCGCCCCTTGGGGACGGCGCCTGGCTTCAGGGCCTTGGAGGCGCGTTCGATGTTGTCGCTGCGCGGCGCCTTGGCCAAGTTGTCGGTCGCAGCGCTGCTGGTGAGCAGCACTTGGTTGGCGTCAACCGCGATTTCCTGGTCATGTGCAAAGTGGTCTTGCTCGGTGCGACGCACCTCGGTGCCGGCCTTGCCGGACTTGCTTTTGGCCACATGGCTGCCCTCGGGCATTTCGACCGAGTGCGGCACGCCGCTGGGAATGAATTGGGGTTCGCTCATGGTCAGGGTGCGCGGCTGGACTCGGGCGCGAAATGGTCTTTCATCGAGCGGGCCGAGCGGATTTGTGGATCCTTGGGAACACCGCCGCTTGCAGCAAAGCTGTTGGCCTCAGCCAGCGAGGCAAAGGGGCCCGATACCACGGCAAATTGCACGGAGGCCTGGCCGTTGAGGTAGGTGGCAACGATGCGCGCCCGACGCAGGTTGGCGTGGGCTTGCATCCACAGGGTGGCTTCGTTATAGCTCGGCACGATGGTGTGCTGAACCATAAACGTGCCCGGTGGCATTTGCTTGACCCAGGACTGGCCCACCTGCGCTTGCGCAGGGGTGGTGATGATTTCTTCGACCTCGGTGGCCGGTGCTGCGCTGCTGCGCGGGGCTGCGACTGCGGCGGGCTCAGGCGCTTTGGCCGGTGCCGCCACAGGGGCGGCGCCCGCGCCCAGGGCGTTGGTGGCTGTGGCGGGCGCTGGTGCTGGCGCCGAAGCGCTGCTTGCGGGGACAGCAGGCGCTGCGCCACCGGCGTCTGGCAGGGCCGCCGTAGCCGGCACGGACACGCTGGCCACAGGCAGCGGCTCGGTCGCTTTGCGCGGGCCAATGCCCAGCAGCGCCGCGGTTTGCTGGCTGCCATAAAGCGTCAGCACCGCCAGCGCGCAGGCCACCAGCAAGCCGGTGATGCCTGCCAGCCACAGCAGGGTTTTGCGCAGGCTGCCCTTGGTTTTTTCTTTTTTGGGCGCTGCGTCAGGGGGCGCCTTTGGTGCGGGGGCTGCAGGCTGCGGGGCCGGTGCAGCCACGGGGATGGGTGCAGGGGCTGCTGCCACGGGCGCGGTGGTGGCGGCGTGCCAGGGCGTGATTTTTTTCAGCAGTGCGCTGACCGCGCCTTCGCGCCCTTGGGCGCGGGCTTGTTCGAGCAGCGCCTGGGCCTGCTCGTTGCTTGGTGGCTCAATTTCCCAGTTCAGGATGCGTCGGCCAAACGAGGCCAGCAGGCGCTGTTTCTTGCTGGCGGTGGTCAAGAGCATCACCACGCGGATATTGGCCGCCGGAAAGTGCTGCACCAAGCGCGCGAGCAGCTGGATCTCGTGGTCGGGCAGGGCGGACGCATCGTGCACGATCCAGATCTTGGGGGGCGCCACCGGCGCTTTGGTGCCCATGGCGTCTTCGATGGAATAGGCCTGTAGCACTTCGTTAAAGCGGGTGATCAGCGCCTCGGCGCTGGCCGGGAAATACACCTCCAGGCCCATGTGGGGCGCGGCCTCGCGCAGGCGGGCCACCAGCAGTTTGCCGTAGTGGTCCAGGATGGCGTCGTGGCTGCTGACCACGGACAGGCTCATGTTGTCGTCGATCAGGGCGGCGACATAGCCCTCCAAGCGCATGCGGTCGGCCACCCGGAAAAACAGGGGCTGCACGCCAGTTGCTGACTCGTCGCCGTAAGAGTTGAAGTCGTTCATGCGGAGGCGGCAGTGGTTTGTTGTTTGCCATCGGCGTCAAACAGCATGGTTTCGGGAATTTTCGGGTTGGGCCGCGCCATGGGTTCGACCCCGGGCTGCACCTGCGCCAGGCTAAACACATAGGCGATCACCTGCGCCACGGCAAAGTACAGGGCCTCGGGGATGGGCTGGTCAAGCTCGGTGGTGAAGTACAGCGCACGCGCGAGTTCCGGCGCCTGGAAGATTTCTATATGGTTGTTCTTGGCCTCTTCTCGAATGCGCGCAGCCACAAAGTCGGCCCCTTTGGCCAGCAAAATAGGCGCGCCGTCGGCGGTGGGGTCATAGGACAGGGCGATGGCGAAATGCTCAGGGTTGGTGATGATGACGTCGGCGTCCTTGACCTTTTGCATCATGCGCACCGTGGCCACTTCGCGCTGGCGGCGGCGAATCTGGGCTTTGACCTCGGGCCGGCCTTCCATGTCCTTGTGTTCGTCGCGGATTTCCTGCTTGGACATGCGCATGCGCTTCATGAAGGAATAGCGCTGGTAGGGCGCGTCAATCAGGGCAATGAGCACCAGGCTGAGCGTGAGCCACAGCAGCGACTCGGTAATCAGCGAGCCGGCCATGGCCAGCGCAGGTTCTAGCGCCATACCGCCGAGCGACATGAGGGCAGCGAAATGGCGGTTGAGCAGCATCAGCAGCACCACCGCAATCAGCGTGAATTTCAGGATGGATTTGAGGAGTTCGACCACTGCGTGGCCGCCAAACATGCGATTCAAACCGGCCATGGGGCTGAGTTTGGACAGCTTGGGCATGATGGCGTCCCAAGAGAACAGGAATCCGCCGGTGGCGCCTGACGCCAAAATCGCCACCACCATGGTCACCAGCATGAGCGGCAGCACCAGCAAAAAGCCATGGCTGGCCTGCATGGCAAAGGCCTGGGGCAGCAGGGCGGGCGTGTCCAGAAACTTGCGGTCCAGGGTAAAACCGGCAGCAAAATAAACCGAGAGTTGGTGAAACCAGAGGCCGCCCAGCGACATCAGCATGAGCACCGCGCCAATCATCACGCCGGCGGCCGGCAGCTCGGCCGAGCGCGCAACCTGGCCTTCGTCGCGGGCGCGTTTGAGGCGCCTGGCGGTCGGTTCTTCGGTGCGTTCGGCGCTGTCGTCAGACATGGTGCTGCGGCCCTATTGCAGGCCAAACTGGCCGCGAATTTCCACAAAACCCTGCAGCCACAGCCACTGGATGCGCGCGCCCATACTGGGCAGGGCCACCATCAATATGCCAAATCCAGCCACGATCATGACCGGTAAGCCCAATGAAAAAATGTTCAGACTGGGCGCCGCTCGCGTGGCCACGCCCAGGCCGATGTTGATGAACAACATGGTCACCATCACCGGCAAGGCCAGCAGCAGCGCGCCCAAAAACATCATCGAGCTCCACTGCACAAAATGCGCCCAGGCCCCGGCCGTGACCAGGCCCTTGCCAATCGGCATGGTGGCAAAGCTGTCGATCACCAGACCCAGCAAAATAGCGTGGCCGCCCATCCCGACAAAAATCAGGGTCGACAAAATCAGCAGGAACTGCGCCAGCACTGGCACGTTACCCAGGTTGGGGTCCATCAGATTGGCCATGGACAGGCCCACGGCGGTGGATACCGACTGGCCAGCCAGCAAAATGGCGGCGGTGATGATTTGCAGCGTCAGGCCCATGACCAGGCCAATGGCGAGCTGGTTGAATACTTCCAAAATACCGGCGGGCGACACTGGGTCGATGACTGGCCAGGTGAACACCGGGTACACCATCCAGGTCAGCGCCACCGCCAGCAGCACGCGCATGCGCACATTGAGCGAGCGCAGCGAGAAAATCGGCGCCGACATCAGCAGCGCAGAGATGCGCAGCATGGGCCACAGGAACGTGTAGAAACGTTCAATGATGTCGTTGGCCAGAAGGTTCATGGTGGGGTGGGTGGGGCTGTGGCGTTCAGGCAAACAGGGTGGGAATGCGCATGAACAGGCTGCGCGTGTAATCCACCAGCGTGGCGAGCTGCCAGCCACCCACCACGGCCAGCGTAATGGCCAGCGCAGCGAGCTTGGGGATAAAGCTCAGGGTGGACTCGTTGATCGAGGTGGCGGCCTGGATGATGCCAATAAACAGGCCCACGGCCAGCGACACGCCCAAGAGGGGTGCCGAGATCAGCACAATCATCCACAGTGCCTGGTGTCCGAGGTCTACAACGGCTGCAATGTCCATGGTGGGTTTTCCGTTAAAGGGTGGGGCGCGCGGCTTGGCGCTAATGCACAAAGCTGGCGGCCAGCGAACCCATGATCAGGCTCCAGCCGTCCACCAGTACAAACAGCATGAGCTTGAAGGGCATGGAAATCATCATGGGCGAGAGCATGGCCATGCCCATGGACATCAGCACGCTGGCCACAATCAGGTCGATCACGACAAAGGGGATGTAGATCAGAAAGCCGATGGTGAAGGCGCTTTTGAGCTCGGAGGTGATAAAGGCTGGCACCAGGGTGGTAAACGGCACCTGGGTGGCGTCAGTTACATCGGCCTTGCGCGCCATTTGCATGAACAGGCCAATGTCGTCTTCACGGGTTTGCTTGAGCATGAAGCCGCGCAGTGGCGCCTCGGCGGCTGCCAGCGCCTTGTCAAACTTCATGCCGTTTTCCATGTAGGGCACCACGGCGTTGGTGTACACGTCGGTGAGCACCGGCGACATGATGAACAGCGTCAAGAACAGCGAAATACCGACCAGCACGTTATTGGGCGGCGTCTGGCCGGTGCCCAGGGCCTGGCGCAGGATGGACATGACGATGATGATGCGCACAAACGAAGTCATCATCAGCAAAAGCGAAGGCAGCAGGCTCAGCGTGGTCATCAGCGCGAGCAGCTGCAAAGACAGGCTGTACTGCGAGTCTTTGCCGCTGCCGGTCACGTTGACCATGGGGATGCCCTGGCTCCAGGCCGCAGCCGGCACCACAAGCAGCATGGCCGCAAACGCGGCCCAGATCCATTTAGTTTTCACGCACGGTTTCCTGTTGCGGGCCAGGGTCGTCCCATTGGCCCAAGGCGGTAAATTGGCTGGCGGTCATGCCCACCAGCACCTGGTGGGCGCCTACGCGCACCAGCGCCATTTTTTGGCGGGGCCCGACGCTGATGGTCTCCAGCACTTGCAGCATGGGCGGGCCCTTGTGCTGGATTTGCAGACCCTTCATGCGCTTGAGCGTCCACAAAAGCGCCGCCAGCAAGCCCAGCACCAGCAGCATGCTGGCGCTGATGCGCAGCCAATCGATGCTGGTCGCAGCCGTGCCCATGGCGCTTTAGAGGTTCTTCATCCGCTCAGAGGCGGGCACCACACGGGTCAGGCGAATGCCGTAGCGCTCATTGACCAGCACCACCTCACCCTGGGCGACCACGGTGTTGTTGATCAGCAAGTCCAGCGGCTCGCCGGCAATGCGGTCGAGTTCGACCACGCTGCCTTGGGTCAGGCGCATCAGGTCTTTGATCTTGATCATGGCGCGGCCCACTTCGATGCTCATCGTCACGCTGATGTTTTGCAGCACTTCGGGGTTAATCTGGTTTTCCGGGTCTTTGGGGCCGGACAGCATGGGGGTATCGGTGTCGCTCATGGCGTAATTCCTGTGAGGTTTAGTGGTTGCCGGGAACTACGGCGCGTTGTATCTGCACGGCAGTCTGGGCGCCCAGGGTGCCGACTTGCACGTCAAAGGCGGGAATGCCGTTGGGTTGCAGGCTGGCGAATTCGGGTTTTTTGAAATACAGGATGTCGCCAGGCTGCATGGTTTCCACCACGCGCAAGGTGGTGTTGACCTGGCCCAGAATGACATTGGCTTCCAGGCAAGAGCCGCCTACGGCTTCTTCGAGGTTTTCGCGCCAGACGCGGTCTGAGTCCTCGTTGCCGTCGCCGGTTTGCACCCGGCTGCGCAGCAGTTCGCGCACGGGTTTGAGCGAGGCGTAGGGGTGGATCACGTCGATGAACCCCATATTTTGGGTCGCAGTTTCGGTCTCAAAACGGCTCAGGATGACCAGGTCGTTTTCGTCGGCAATCTGCGCAAACTGCGGGTTGATCTCGGAGCTGACAAATTCAAATTCCAGCGGCATGACAGGGGCCCAGGCCTCGCGCAGGTTGCGGAAGGTCACGTCCAGAATCATATTGATGATGCGCGTTTCCATGGGCGTGAACATGCGCCCGGGCGAGAGCTGACCCACGGCGCCTTGGCCAAAGCCGCCAAAAAAGCTGTCCAGCGAGCTAAACACAATGGTCGGGTCAATCACCACCATGGAATAACCGCGCAGCGGGTTCATGCGGATCACGTTGACCGACAGGGGGGCGCGCAGCTCTTTGACGTAGTCGCCAAACTTGACGATCTGCACCTTGAGCGGGTTCACGCGCGGGCTCGAACGCAGCACGTCCATCAGGCCCGGGCGAAACAGGCGGATGAAGCGCTCGTTGATCATGTCAATCGACGTTACGTTGACGCCCAGGCTGCTGTCTTCGCTGGCGATGTCGTGCTTGCGCACGCGCGCTGCAGTGTTAAAGCCGGTGTCAACCGCGATGGAGCCGTCGTTGACGCCTTCAGCCAGGGCCGAGAGTTCGTCGGCTGAAAGAAGGTTATCTGCCATAGGGAGTTGCGTTTGCGTAGTCAGGCCAGATCACTGGACGATGAAAGAGGTGAAGTAAATCTCTTCAATGCCACCGAAATCTTCGTATTTTTCGAGCAAGGTGTTCATGGCGTCACGGATTTTGATGGCCAGGTCTTTGCGGAAATCGGGCTTGGACAGATCAGGCTCTGTGGTCATGCGCATGGCGTCCATCACGACCGAACGCAGGGCAAATTCGTGCTTTTTGATGTTTTCGACCACGCGCTCGTCGTAGCGGGTCATCACAGCAATTTGCACTGACATCACCTTGCGCGAACCAGACAGGTTGACCAGAAACTCGCGTTCGAGCTGACTGTAGGTGTACTCGAAGCGCGGGCTGTCGGGAGATTTCTTGTTGAGTTTGGGTGGGCCGCCTTCTTTGCCGCCTTCGGCCTTTTTCTCTCCGTGGCCTTCAGCAGCAGGCGCGCCGTGGCCGCCTTCGGCCTTTTTCTCTCCGTGGCCTTCAGCAGCAGGGGCGCCGTGGCCGCCGCCTTCGGGCGCTGCGCCTTCGGCCACCATCTGGTCGGCCGTGGGCGCGGGTTTATTGAAAAAGCCGGTGATGAACAAGGTGCCCACCATGGTTCCAGCGATCAGGACCACCAGTGCGACCACCGCAAGAATGATCTTGACGATGGGTTTTTTCGGCTTCTCTTCTGCTTCCGGGGCTGCTGCTGCATCAGACATGGGGCACCTTTTTTTCGTGGTTCATTTCAAATATTCGTCTGTGCTTTGGCTTATGCCAGCACATTCAATCCGTCGGCCGCTGCGGCTGGGCCACCCTGGGGTGCTGCAGCCACTGCATTTGCCGGGCCGCTGACCGGACGCGCTCCAGAGGGAGTGCTGCGTCCTTTACCGGGTGTCGAGTTTCCGCCGGATTGGCGACTTTGCTCTCCGTTTACGGTGACTGAAGCAACTGTCATGCCAGCTTGATTGAGCGTGTCGCGCAGCTTGTTGCTGCCTTGCGCCATCAGTTCGCGGGTGACGGCATTGTCGGTGCTAAACAGGGCGTCCAGGCCGCCGGCGTGCATATCGAGTTCCACATGGATGCTTCCCAGCGCGGCCGGTTGCATGCGCATCTGCATTTTCCATTGGCCGCGTTCGATCTGGGCGATCAGGCGCTGGGCTGCGGCCTGGCCCATTTTGTCGGCCAGTTGCTGGAACTGCTGGGCGCGTTGGTCGGCTTGGGCCTGGGCGGTATCGGCGCTGTTGCCGCTGCCCGTGCTGGCGGCGGCGGACGCGGGCAGCGCCCCTGCGGCCCCGGCTTGTGTGGACAGGTCGCTGGGTTTGGGGGTGTCGGTGGCGCTGGCCAAAAGGTCGGCGTCGAAACCGTCGGGCAGCTCCAGAGTCAGCGTCTCTATTGCGGCGGGCAGGTCTTTGGCCACCGGGCCCGAGGCCAGCAGTGCGGCCCAGGTTGTCTCTTTGCCAGTGCCCGACATTTGCGCTAGGCGCTTGGTGATTTCGGGGGCGGGCATGGCCAGCGTCAGGCGCACCGCGTCTTGCGGCGCCATCGGTGCTGCGGGCGCACTGGCATCGACCTGTGCGACCGGTGTGCTGCCAATCCAGGCTTGCGCTGTCATGGGCATCAGGCTGGTCTGTGCGGTGGCGGTGGCGGCGGCGGCGGTGGCGGTGGCGCCCAGGGCTATGGTGGCGGGTGTTGTGTTGATCTCAGGCGCGATGGCGCCCAAACCCATGCCCGCCGGGGCAGCGCCCAGCGCAACGCTGATTTCCTTGACGCCCAGGGATGCGGGCAAGGTCAGCTTGGACAGGGGCGTTGGCGCAATCACCGGCGCAATGAGCGAGGCGACGGTGGACGGTGGAACCGCCAACAAGTCCAGGGTGCTGGGGCCGGCCAAAGCGATGGCGCTGGTTTCCTCTGGCGCAGTTTCTGCTTCCTTCCCAGTGCCTGGGGCTGCGCTGGAGAGTTCGGCCAGGGCTGGCGTGGGTGCCAAGTTGGCGCCGACGCTTGCCAGGCCTTGGGCGGCAGTGGCCAAAGAGGCCAGCGTGTCTACGCCCAGCGCCGCGCTTTTCGCCACGCTGGGCGTCCCAAACAGGGCTTGCACTGCGCCTTCGTCCAGGCCTTGCATGCGGGCAAACTGGGCCAGGCTGTCCATATCGGGCAGTGGCGCGTCACTGGTGATGATGTTGAGCTTGCTGCCCAGGGGCACCACTTGAAGCCCTTGGCCGGGCGCGTCCAGGGCGGCAAGGTGTTGCCGCTGGGCCTTCAAAGTTTGCCCGTTGAGCACTTCGGCAAAGTCGCCCGGTCCGGCAGGGGTCTGGGCGGGGCTTGCAGCCGGGCTGGCGTCTGCTACCGGGGAAGAAATGGCACGGCTGGCCAAAAAACTGAGGTTCGATTCCATGAAAACACCGCTCTGGTAAGGGCCACACAATGTGGCGAATGCCAGTAGTGATGCAAGAACTGTGACAGGCCAAAGCTTGCCACCCAAGCCAGCGGCGACCCCCGGGTTTTCTGTCGGAAAAGAGTGGCATGGAGCTTGCATTCAAGGCGTCTATGCAAGCGCATTTCCACCACATCCCGACTTAAGGTCCTGATTTTTCATGAATATCCGTCCATGAGCACGCTGACCCTGTCAAACATTCGACAAAACCTGTCGAAGTTCAACTTCAATGACCTGAGCATTCCGGCTCTGGTCTTGTTGATCATGGGCATGCTGGTGATTCCGCTGCACCCGATGCTGCTGGACGTGTTGTTCACCTTCAATATTGCGTCAAGCGTGCTGATCATCATGATCGCCATCAAGATCCGCAAGCCGCTCGAATTTTCTGCCTTTCCTTCGGTGTTGCTTTTTGCCACCATGCTGCGCCTGGCGCTCAATGTGGCGTCTACCCGCGTGATTCTGGTCAACGGCCACGAAGGACACGAGGCTGCGGGCAAGGTGGTTGCGGCCTTTGGCGAGTTCGTCATTGGCGGCAACTACGTGGTGGGTTTCATTATTTTTGCGATCCTGATG
>CANGHQ010000039.1 GCA_947453585.1 Burkholderiales bacterium
AATGCGCTCAATGGCGCTGTCGATTTGCTCGGTGCTCACCGGGCGCTTGCGCAGCGATAGATTCATAGAACCGGCCACCTTGGCGCGCTCGTAGTCGATGCGCCGCCCGTCTTTTTTGACGACGGCGGGTAGGGTGACGTCGGGGCGCTCGTAGGTGGTAAAGCGCTTTTCGCAGGCGCCGCACTGGCGCCTGCGGCGTATGAAGTCACCGTCTTCAGACACACGGGTCTCGGAAACTGGCGTTTCCGTATGGCCGCAAAACGGACACTTCATCGCAGGCGGCGCTTTTAGCGGTAGACCGGGAAGCGCGAGGTCAGCGCATGCACTTTGGCGCGCACGGCGGCGATATTGGCCGCATCGTGTGGGTTGTCCAGCACGTCAGCAATCAGGTGGGCGGTGGCGCGGGCCTCTTCGTCCTTGAAGCCACGCGTGGTCAGGGCCGGGGTGCCAATGCGCACTCCGCTGGTGACCATGGGCTTTTCCGGGTCGTTGGGGATGGCGTTCTTGTTGATCGTCATGTGGGCGTCACCCAGCACGCGCTCGGCGTCCTTGCCGGTGATGTTCTTGGAGCGCAAGTCCACCAGCATCACGTGGCTCTCAGTGCGGCCGCTGACAATGCGCAGGCCGCGCTCGGTCAGGGTCTTGGCGATGATGTCTGCGTTGGTCAGCACTTGTTGCTGGTAGGCCTTGAAGTCGCCGCCCAAAGCCTCTTTGAAAGCCACGGCCTTGGCCGCAATCACGTGCATCAGCGGGCCGCCTTGCAGGCCGGGGAAGATGGCGCTGTTGATGGCTTTCTCGTGGGCAGACTTCATCAAGATGATGCCGCCGCGCGGGCCGCGCAGGCTCTTGTGCGTGGTGGAGGTGACCACGTCGGCAAAGGGCACCGGGTTGGGGTAGAGCCCGGCTGCAATCAAGCCAGCGTAATGCGCCATGTCCACCATGAAGATGGCGCCCACGTCTTTGGCTACTTTGGCAAAGCGCTCAAAGTCAATGCGCAGCGAGTATGCGCTGGCGCCGGCGATGATGAGCTTGGGTTTGGTTTCATGGGCCTTGCGCTCCATAGCGTCATAGTCGATGGCTTCCTGGGCGTTCAGGCCATAAGACACCACGTTAAACCACTTGCCGCTGATATTGAGCGGCATGCCGTGCGTCAGGTGGCCGCCTTCGGCCAAGCTCATGCCCATGATGGTGTCGCCGGGCTTCAAAAAGGCCAAAAACACAGCTTCGTTGGCGGACGCGCCGCAATGGGGCTGCACGTTGGCCGCATCAGCACCAAAGATTTGCTTGACGCGGTCAATGGCCAATTGTTCGGCCACGTCCACGTTTTCGCAGCCGCCGTAGTAGCGCTTGCCGGGGTAGCCTTCGGCGTATTTATTGGTCAACTGGCTGCCTTGGGCGGCCATGACGGCGGGGGAGGCGTAGTTTTCGCTGGCGATCAGTTCAATGTGGTGTTCTTGGCGCGCGTTTTCGGCCACGATGGCCGCCCACAACTCGGGGTCGGTCTGTTCAACAAGAATGCTGCGGTCGTACATGGTTGGGTCCTGGATGGTTGGTGGTCTAAAAGCGGGGAAGGGCACATTGCGCCAGCGCAGCTGGTGGGTGATGCCTTTGTCTGAGCCCCCTCAATCGCACAATTCTAGTGCAGCCCACCTTTGCCGGAGGTATCCGAAAAGCGCCTCCAAACGGTCGGATTACGCCTTGTTCGGGCCGGGCGTGCGCAATACGGCCGTGGTGGCAGCAGGCACCGGCCGACCGGCCAGCACCGCCTGCAGGCGCACGTGCTCGGCCAGCACTTTGGCCGCGTAGCCGCCGTCGTCTTCCATATTGGCGGCGCCTACATAGAGCTTGAGCCCGAGTTCCAGCGACCCAGCGCGGGCAATGCATTCCTGCAAGACCTTGACGCCCACCCGCATATTGGCCACTGGGTCAAAAGCGGCCAGCTTGCCGCCAAAGCGTTCGTATTTGTCGCCATGGACTTGGGTCATGACCTGCATCAGTCCTTGGGCGCCGACCGGGCTTTGGGCAAAGGGGTTGAAGCCCGACTCCACCGCCACCACGGCCAAGATCAAGGTCGGATCCAGCTTGTTGCGCGTGCCAGTTTCGAAGGCTTCGGCCACCAAGGCGCTCAGGGGTTCAGGCGCAATGTTGTATTTTTTGGACAGCCAAAAGGCCAGCGCTGCCTGCGCTTTGGGCAGGTCCTTGGGGTTGACGGCGGTGACGCGGTCCGTGGCCTTGCCGGAGACCAGGCCAGAGAGCGATTCCTGGCGCTCCTGCAACCAGCCCATGAGCTGCAACTCGCCTGCCTGGCGCATGTCGGGCTGCGCTGTGAGCATGATGCCGCCAAACATGACACCCAGCCCGAGCAGGGCAAATCCGTTGTGGGTGATCTGAAACAGCCCGTCGGCAATGTCGCGGGCCACGGTGGCCAAGGATGCTTTTATACGTTTGCCAGTGTTCATGTGTGTCCTTGAACGGTGGGTGTCGTTGCTTGCAAATTGAAAATGCAACGGCTTCCCACCTTGGGGTACCAAACGGGCGGTGTGCCGCGCTGGTTGTGCTTCCGGGTGCGCCACCGCAGTGACGTGTCAAGCCCTTGGAAGCTGGCAAAAACGGCGCCAATCGAGGCCATTCATTGCCCTAAAAAAGGGATGAAGCGAATTCTAGGATTGCCTCATATTCCGCGTCAATTATATAAAACTATTTTCTTATTCCTTAATTGAGTGAAATTGTCAGCTCTGAATCGAAAGAATTTGCAGTTTTCGTGTGTCTTGCGGGCACGCTTGGGGCAGAAAATTCGGTTTTCCTCTCAATTCGCGGCGAAAATACTCCCCTGTCATTTTTGCTTCCCCTCTTTCAAAGGCTCCACGTGCCGTCGACTCCTGCAAACAAAACTTCCGATCTGGCGCAGCTGGACAAAATCACTGGCGGCGCTTTTACCGCCGCCACCGCTGGCGAACGTGCCAGCCGCGTTCGGGAGTGGCTGCTCACCAATCCGGGCAACGACGTTCTGGCCGAAGTGTTTCGGGAGCTCAGCAGCCGCGACAAGGGTGCGGCCAAGCTTTTGCGCGAGCGGCTCGATGACGCCAAGCGCGCCAAGCTGCAAGAAGCCATGTCGGCTGAATGGGCGCTCAAAGGCCAAGCTTTACTGGACCTGACCAAACTCAACATTGCCGATGCCATGGCCTGGCAGCGCGACGCGGCCAAAGCGGGCGCGCCCCTGAGCAAAGAGCCCTTGGCCAGCCTGAAGGTGCAAATTGCCGAGCGCGTGCGCCTGATTGAAGACCTGCAACACCAAGCCCAAGTGCAGCGCGAAGCGGCCGTGCTGCTGGCCCAGCGTATTGAAGTGATGTCCACCAAACCCTGGCGCGAGGCGCAAGCCGTGTCCGAGGCCCTGGGTGTGGACGTGGCCCAGTGGCAGGCGCAAGCCGCCCAACTCGTGGCACACGCCAGCTGGCCCAGTACCGACCTCAAATTTACCCCCATGCTGGAGGCCTCACGCGCCCAGCTGGTGGTGGTGTGGGAAGCGTTTCAACTCGCTTTGCAGCAAACGCTGGCCGCCTCGCAAGACGCCGCCGCTGCTCTGCCCGGCGTGGGCGTATGGGCCGAAGAGTTGCGCACCGAACGCGCCGCCGCCGCGCCCAGCCCCAAGCCTGCCAAAGTGGCCATTGACCCCGAAGTGCGCGAAGCCGCCAACGCCAAGGTGCGCGAAGTGCTGGCCCAGCTCGAAGTGCAAACCAGCGAAGGCCAGGGCAAAGCCAGCGCGGGCGCGGCCAGCGCCTTGCGCCAGGCGCTCAAGGAATTTGGCAAGGTGATCGACCACAAGCTCGACACCCAGGCGCACGCCGCTTTGGCTGCCGCAGGCGAACTCGAAGGCTGGCAACGCTGGCGTGCCGACCAGTTGCGCGAAGAGCTGCTGATCAAGGCCGAAGGCCTGCTCAAACGCCCCGAGGGCCAGGCCATCGGTGGGCGCAAGATGCAAGAAACCTTGCGCACCATGCGCGAGCAATGGAAACAAACCGACCAAGGCGGGGTGCCCAACCACGCCATGTGGAAACGCTTTGACGAAGCCTGCAACGAAGCCCACAAAGTGGTGGAAGCCTGGCTGGAAAAGCTCAAGGCCGACGCCGTGGAACACCGCAACCAGCGCCTGGCGCTGATTGCCGAGATCAACACCTGGGCCGAAGAAAACCGCACCGCGCGCGACGGCGACTGGAAAGGCTTTAGCCGCCTGTTGCACCAGTTTGGCGACCGCTGGCGCGACGCTGGCCACTTGGGTGAAAAAGCCTTTGCCGAACTGCAGCCACTGTGGAAAGCAGCCATTTCAGCCGCCGCCGCGCCGCTGGAAGCTTTGCAGGCCCAAAGCCTGGAAATGCGCCGCGCCATGATTGACGAAGCCAAGGCGCTGGGTGAGGCGCCCATGCTGCGCATTGACGCCGTGCGCGCACTGCAGCAACGCTGGCAGGCGCAGGCCCACCAGGTGCCGATTGACCGGCGCCAAGAACAAAAACTGTGGGACGCCTTTCGCAAGCCCATCGACGAGGCCTTTAACCGCAACACCCTGGAGCGCGAAAAAGCCGAAGCCTCATTGGGCCAGCGTGACCGCGTGGTCATTGATGCCGCCAAAGCCCTGCAAACAGCCAATGCCGGCGGCGACGCACAGCTGATTCGCAGCGCGATTGCCGCTTTGGAAGCCGCATTGCAAGGCCAGGCCCAAGCGCAAGCCCAGGTAACCGCAGCCGGAGCCCAAGAGGCGCAGGTGCAAGCGGTGGCTGATTCGGTGGCCCAGGCCGGTGCAGCGTCAGTAGACGCCGCTGTGGCCGAAGCCGCTGCAGCCGAAGGCACTGCGCCCGAAGGCTCCGCTCCGGAAGGCGCCAACCCCGAAGGCTCCGCCGTTCACGGCGCTAGCCCAGAGCAAGGTGGCGAGGCCGAAGTGGCAGACGCCGCGCAAGCCTCCGGCGATGCCGCAGAAAGCGCGCCCGAAACCCCCGTGGCTGAAGTGATTGCACCCAAACCCGCGCCCAAGCGCGTGGTCGCCATGCGTGGCGACGACCGCCCCGGCATGAAACGCGAAACCCCCGGCGCAGACACGGGCCGCCCCGGCAAATTTGGCGACCGCAAAGACGCCGGACGCGGTGGGCGCGACGCCCGCCCAGGCATGGACAGCCGTCCCCGCCCCGATTCCCGTGGTGAATCTCGTGGTGATTCCCGAGGCGAAGGCCGCGGCTTTGGCGGTGACGCCCGTGGCGAACGCTTTGACCCACGCAACGCGCCACCCCGCCTGGGCGACGCCGCCTTCCGCGCCCAGCGCGAGGCCCTGGAAAGTGCCCAAATGGCATTGCGCAAGCTCGCAGCCCAAGCCCACGGTGAGGCGCTCACGCAGCTCCTGACCGCTTGGGAAAGCCGCGACAGCGCCAAGCTGCCCAGCGTGCAAGAGTTGGGCAACCAGGTCAACGCAGCTACCCGCAGCGTGTGGACCAGTGCCTTGACTGGCGCACTGCCTGCGCACCGCACCTCGCCGCCCGAAGCCTTGCTGCGTCTGGAAATGGCCGCCGAGATTCCCACGCCAGCCGACCACTTGGGTGAGCGCCGCGCGCTGCAACTGCAGTTGCTGACCCGCCGCAACGACCCGGCTCCCGCCCAAACCTGGGGGCATGACGTAGCCATCGTGCTGTCCGCGCCCTTTGCGGCAGAAGATGCGCGGCGCCTGCAAGGCAGCCTGAAGGCCTTGCTCAAACGCTAATTGGGGGAGGGCGGGCTGCGTTCGCACCCTTGGTGCGTGCGCCGCTGGCCGGCTTACTTGCGCCCTGTGCAGGGCCCGAGCGTTTAAGGCGCTGCCTGCGCCGCCGCCAGCGTGAGGCGCTTTGGTGCGCCACCTGCGGCGTGCAGGCGCAGCACCTCGGCGCGCGCTGGCGCGGCGTGCAAGTCCCAGTCGCTTAACACCCAGCGCACATGTCCTTGGCCCAGATCGTGTTGGGCCGGTTGGTGGGTGTGGCCGTGGATCATGTGGTCGGCGTCCTGCATCTCCAGCAGCGCCACGCAGGCGTCGCGGTCCAGGTCAATCCACGGGGTTTGCGCTTGCACGAGCTGCTTTTTTTGCGCTTCACTTTGGGCGCGCATCTGGCGTGCTAGCGCCAGGCGTTGGTCTAGCGGCTGGCTTAAAAAATTCTCTTGCCAAGCGGCGCTGCGCACCTGGGCCCGAAAGGCCTGGTAGGGCGTATCGGCCAGGCACTGCGCGTCGCCATGGGCCAGCAGCCAGCGCGTGCCGCCCAAGTGCAGCACGCTCGGGTCTGGTAGCGCCCGGGCCCCACAGGCGGCCATTAAGTGCGCGCCCATCAGGAAATCGCGGTTGCCGCACATGATGAACACGTCCAGGCGCGCGCTGGCCCGGTGCAGCATGTCCGCCACAGCATGCTCAAAACTGTTTGGGGATTGGAGTGCGTCGTCGCCCACCCAGACTTCAAACAGGTCGCCCAAGATAAAGAGCGCCTGGGCTGGCGTGTGCGCTAGGTAGTGGGCCAGCGCTGCCAGCGTTTGCGGCTCGCTGGCTTGCAAATGCAGGTCAGAAATGAAGTCCACCGTCTGCCAATGCGGCGTGGCGGTGATCTCCATAGTTTCTGATCCTCTGGCCTTAAAGGGCAACGGCCTTGGTCAGAACCACGTCTTCTTTGGGCACGTCGTCATGAAAGCCCTTGCGCCCGGTAGCCACGGCCTTGACCTTGTCAACGACATCGGTGCCATCCACCACTTTGCCAAACACGGCGTAGCCCCAACCTTGCGACGATTGCGCCGTGTGGTTCAGGAAGTCGTTGTCGGCAATGTTGATGAAAAACTGCGATGTGGCCGAATGCGGGTCGCTGGTGCGGGCCATGGCCAGGGTGTATTTGTTGTTTTTCAAGCCGTTGGTGGCTTCGTTTTCGATGGGCTTGGCTGTCTTCTTTTGGCCCATTCCGGGCTCCATGCCGCCGCCTTGGACCATGAAGCCGGGGATGATGCGGTGGAAAATCGTGTTGTCGTAATGGCCGCTGGCCACATAGGCCAGGAAGTTTTCAACCGACTTGGGCGCTTTTTCAGCGTCGAGCTCGATGGTGACGACGCCGAAGTTGGCGATGTGGAGTTCTACTTTGGATTGAGTCATATTATTTAACCAGGTTGACAGCGTTGATGGAAATGGGGGTGGTCGGCACGTTTTGGAAGCCGCCTTGGTTGCCAGTCGGACTTTGGCGGATTTTGTCGATCACGTCCATGCCGCTAATCACTTTGCCAAACACCGCGTAGCCGTAGCCATCGGGCTGAGGAGCGTTCAGGCTGGCGTTGTTGGCTACGTTAATGAAAAACTGTGAGGTGGCCGAGTTGGGGTTGCCGCTGCGCGCCATGGCGATGGTGCCCACGTCGTTTTTCAGGCCGTTGTTGGCTTCGAGCGGAATCGGCGCGCGGGTGGGTTTTTGCACCATGGCCGGGGTAAAGCCGCCGCCCTGGACCATAAAGCCGTCAATCACGCGGTGAAAGATGGTGCCGTCATAGTGCTTGTCGGCCACGTAGCGCAAGAAGTTTTCTACCGTTTTGGGCGCTTTGTCGGCCTGCAGTTCGACCACAAAGTCGCCCTGGCTGGTCTGGAACTTCACGCGGCTTGCCGTTTGGGCCTGCGCAGATAAGGCTACACAGGCAGCCAGGGCCAGCACCGCGGCGGCGCGGCGGCTCAAAGCGTGCAATGCAGGGGTCATCAGATCACTCCTTCAAAAAATATTTGCCAGTCTTTGGCAGAACGCACCCAGTACTGGCGCTTGTGGATGCCGGTACGTCGGCCTTGCACAACTTCGCCAAAGGTGGTGACCAGGGTTTCCGCCGAGTCGCTCCAGTGCAGGTTGCTCAGGTCTTTGAGCTCGATCGTGTGTCCCTTGGTCTGCTTGAGTTCCGAGCGAATCTGGGGCGTGTACTGTTCCAGGCTTTTGCCGTAGCTTGCGAAATCTGGGGTGTAAAAGCCCAGCACCTTGTTCAGGTCGCCAGCTTCTTTGGCTAGCCGCCAGGCGTTGAGCGCGGATTCAAAGGGCCGCGCCTGGGTTTGCAGCTGGGGCGCTGCTTGCCAAACCAGTTGGGAGGACACCACCACGGGCGTCGCACCCACCGACACCCGGCGTATAAGCGCCAGTATGTCCGGGTTGGACAGCACCAAGCACCCGTCTGTGGAGCGTGGTGCGCGCGAGTACTGCTGCGGTGGCGTGCCGTGCAACCAAATGCCGCCGCCAGATTTGCCGCGCTTGATGTCCAGGATATTGGGGTAGTTCAGCGGCATGGCGCCTGCGCCATAAAAATCATTGAGTACCTTGGTGTCAAGGTTGCTGGTGATGTAGTAGACGCCCAAGGGCGTGCGCTGGTCGCCTTCCTGGCTTTTGATAGTCCCTGCCTTGCCCACCGAAACATAGTAGTCCGCCGTCAGTTGTAGGCCGCTTGGCGTGTTGGTAAACAGGTACAGGCGCGACTGCGCGGCATCAATGGCAATGGCTGTGCGGGTTTGCGGTGAGAGTTTGAGGAACTGGCTGGGTACGGTGCCCTCGGGCGGGCGCGAATGAACCGCCAGAACCCGGCGCTGGGATTCCTCCTTGAGTTCTGCCAGCGCGGCTGCGCCAGCGTGGGCAGACGCCGGTGGAACGTCGCCCATCACTTTGAGCGTGCGGGTGCGCGCAGCCAGCAAATCGCCGTAGACCAGTTGGGCGAGTTGAAAGTTCGGCACGTCACGCACCAACTTTTCGGCCAGGTCCAAGGCCTGGCGCGGTTCGCCCTGGGCCATCAGCCTGTAGACCTCCAGCAAGCGGGCTTCAGACGACTGTCCGTCGGACTTCGCGGCGTTTGCGGTTGGGGCGGTGGCCTGCGCCTTGTCGCGCGGGAAGGCGGGGGCTCCGTAAAGGCCAGCGAGCCCCAAAAGCAGTGCGGCCCAACGGCGCGCGCCCGGTGCTTTGTTAAGCACCCACAGCCTCGCGCACGATTTTCCAGCTGTTGCCTACCTTGACCAGATCAAGCGTTTTGCGGCTGGAAATTGCAATGCCGTTGGCCCGGTAGTCCTGACGGAACTTGGCCGTGGCCTTGTTACCGTTGACCACCACTTGCAGACCTTCCAGGCGCACCGAGATCTTGGACTTTCCTTCGATGCGCGAGCGCCGTTCGGCCTCCCAGGCGCTTCGGCTGGCTCCGCCAGCCGGGTCGAAGTCCTTGCCGTAAGCGTTGAAATAGGCTTTGAGGTCTTTACTGGACCAGGCAGCAACCCAGTTTTGCACTGCGGCCTCAGCTTCGTGTGTGGCCGCGTCGTTGGTCGGCTTGGCCGGTGCCGGAGCGGGTGCAGGAACTGGCGCAGGCTTGGCTATTGCGACTGGTTCGCGCGCAGGTGCTGCAGGCGCTGGCGGGGCCACTGGCGTAACAGGGGCAGATGGCGCTACGGTCACGATTTTGGCCTGCCCAGGGCCCGCGAGCTGGCGCGACAAAGTGAGCTTGGGCGTCACGGCGGCGCTAGCGCCCTCGATTTGCAAGGCTTTGCTGTAGGCGGTGCTGGAGAGCTTGGCGTACACGTCGCCCAGGTTTTCGTGCGCCGTGGCATAGCTGGGGTTGGTGCGGATCGCCATCTCCAGCGCCGCGCGCGCCTGGTCGAACTGGCTCTGGCCGGCATAGAGCACGGCCAGGTTGTTGTAGGGCTCAGGCAGCTCGGGGTAGTCCTCGGTCAGCCTGGTGAAGGTGGTGATCGCATCGGCGGTGCGTCCCGCTTCGGTCTGGACGACGCCCTTGAGGAAACGCATCTGCGGATCGCGCGGCTTGGCGGCGAGATAG
>CANGHQ010000040.1 GCA_947453585.1 Burkholderiales bacterium
GGCGTAACGGCATCCATTTGGGCCAGCAGCTCACGCTTTCGCGTGACTTTGGTGGCCAGCTCAAATCCGGTGGTGGCGAGGCTTATTTGGTTCATCGATACTTAACGCACAAGAGGGCTGTGGGGATGACTTGTGCAGACCTTCCCTAGCCCATCAAACGCACGCCAATCAAAATGCCGTGCAACCAACCCAGCATCACCAGCCATAGCAAGAGGCCCAAGCCCACGGTAATGGCGGTCGGCACCAACTCTCCGGCCGGGTACTGAATCTCCAAAGCCCGGTCCCGCTGGCGTGATGCCCGAAACACCAGCACGCTCCAAAGCAGAAAGCCGCCAAACAGCACCACGTGCGCCAGGGTTCCATTGACCAAGAGATGCGCCAGCGCCCACACCTTGACTGACAAGACCATGGGGTGGCGCAAGCGAGCGCGGATGCTATTGTGTGGCACATAGGCGGCCACCATCAGCACCATGGCAATCAGCGTGAGCAAAAAAGTCAGGTGGCGCATGCCAGCAGGCGGCGTCCACAGCACTTCTGGCGTTTCACGCGCCACGCCAAAACCGTAGACCACCAACACCAGACCGGCGGCAGAGAGCAAGGAATACGCCGTCTTGAAGCGGCCTTCGCCCAAACGCTCGCGCAAAGCGTCACGCCGGGCGTCGCCGCCTATGCGCAAAGAATGCGTACCCAAGAACACAACCAAACCCACAACCAGATAAAGCATCGCGCTTCCCCTTGTATTTCAATAAAATTTTCAAATTTGAAGGTACCACACCAAAGCTATCCATCGCTGGCAAAGGCTGTGGATAAAAACCGAACAAGCCGGCACTTATGCACAGGCACCATGGCTTTTGCGAAGTTGTCCCTTTTCCTGCGACACCAGAAAACACGGTCCTGCACATGCATTGCAGCGCCTTAAGTCCATGATCTCTAACAACAAAAACCACTTGTACACAGAATTGCCAGACCCCTATCTACTACTACTATTCTTTAAATAAAGAAATAAGAGATAAGACAGGAACAACAAAAAAGCATACACACCTCCTTTTTTGGTACTCCCGGGCCACCTTTGCCGAGGTATTGCATACGGTAAAATTGCGGTTTGCCCATTCCAACGCCAAGCCCCATGACGGTTCCTCCCGCCGCTGCTTCATCTGGTGCTGTGCCAGCTGCTTTTGAACTCAAGAGCGCCCAACTGACCCTGGTGGCCTTGGTGGTGAAGACCCATGATCTGGCCATTGTGGCCGCTGAACTGGCACGCAGCTTTGGCCCCAAAGGCGAAAGCCCTGATTTCTTCGACACCGACGGCGTGGTGATCGATTTCACCCAAACCGACATTGTTTTGCCCCATCCGCAATGGGAATTGCTGATGAAGGCTTTTGCCGCCTGCAAACTCGTCCCCATGGCGGTGCGTGGTCTGGACCCTGCCAGCCTGGCTGTCGCCCAGCGCCTGGGTCTGACCGAAGCGCCGCCAGAGCCGCGTCGCGTGACAGCGCCGGGTGCCAAAGCAGCTTCCCCAGCGCCCGCACCGCTTGCGCCCGTTCCTGCGCCTGCCGTTGCGGCGGTACCTGCACCAGTAGTGCGCCCAGCGCCTGTGGCTGCGCAGCCTGTTCCGTCAGCCGCCCCAGCAGCGCGTGAAGCCGCCCCCGTGCCCACCATGGTGATCACCAAGCCCCTGCGCTCAGGCCAAAAGATTTATGCCCGTGGCGGTGATCTGGTGGTCTTGGCCATGGTCAACCGGGGTGCTGAGGTGATTGCCGACGGCAACATCCACGTCTACGCCCCCTTGCGCGGCAAAGCCATGGCCGGGGCCCGGGGCAATACTGCTGCACGCATTTTTTCGCTCTGCCTGGAGCCTGAGCTGGTGTCGATTGCCGGTATTTACCGCACCACCGAGAAAGAATTGGCAGGCGACGTGCTCGGAAAACCGGCACAAGTCCGCTTAAGCGACGATGGAAGTGAAAAACTCATCATCGAAGCCTTGAAATCGTAAAATTCAACATCACGACCCCACCTTCGGAAAGAGTCTTCATCCATGGCAAAAATTATTGTGGTCACCTCAGGCAAGGGTGGCGTCGGCAAAACCACCACCAGTGCGAGCTTTGCATCCGGCCTAGCCTTGCGTGGTCACAAAACAGCCGTCATTGACTTTGACGTGGGCCTGCGCAATCTGGACCTGATCATGGGTTGCGAGCGCCGCGTGGTGTACGACCTGATCAACGTGATCCAGCGCGAAGCCAATTTGCACCAGGCCCTGATCAAGGACAAGCAGTGCGAAAACTTGTACGTGCTGGCAGCCTCGCAAACCCGCGACAAAGACGCGCTGACGCAAGAAGGCGTGGAAAAAGTGCTGCACGACCTGGCGGCCATGGACTTTGAATACATTGTGTGCGACTCCCCCGCCGGTATCGAAACTGGTGCGCTGATGGCCATGCACTTCGCTGACGAAGCGCTGGTCGTGACCAACCCCGAAGTCTCTTCGGTGCGCGATTCAGACCGCATTTTGGGCATGCTTGCGAGCAAGACCAAGCGTGCGATTGAAGGCCTGGAGCCGATCAAAGAGCACTTGCTCATTACCCGTTACAACCCAGCGCGCGTGGACCAGGGCCAGATGCTGTCGCTCGAAGACATCCAAGACATCTTGCGCATCAAGCTCATTGGCGTAATTCCTGAGAGTGAATCCGTGCTGCAAGCCTCCAACCAAGGCGTGCCTGCGGTGCACATGGAAGGCAGCGACGTGGCCGAAGCATACAAAGACGTGATTGACCGCTTCTTGGGCGAGGAAAAGCCCATGCGTTTTACTGAAGCGCCCAAACAAGGTTTTTTCAAGCGTATTTTTGGTGGGAAATAACAGCATGTCCTTCCTCTCTTTTTTCTTGGGTGAAAAGAAAAAATCCGCCAGCGTTGCCAAAGAGCGCCTGCAAATCATCCTGGCGCATGAACGCAGTGGCCGCAACGCCTCGGAGCCGGATTATTTGCAAGACTTGCAGCGCGACCTGATTGCGGTGATTAGCAAGTACATCAAGATCAACCCCAATGACATCAAAGTCATGATGGAGCGCCAGGACAACCTGGACGTGCTCGAAGTCAAGATTGAGTTGCCGGACGCTCGTTAAGAGTCCTATGGTGTTCTAGTTGTGAAGTCACGCGGGCCGCGGGTCGGCGTGGCACTCAGCTCCGTTCGTGTCCTCCGCCCTGCGGGCTCCCCCTTTACCTCACTGCGCTTAGCGCCACACCGACCCGCGTCAGGCGAGATAGTTGGCGGCAAAGGGTATTGAGTCATTGCATACTCACAGTGCAGGCTGACGCCGACGATGGGGTGGATGCTGCAGCGAAATAAAGGAGGAGCCCGCAGGGCGGGGGACATTCGCGGAAGCATTTACCCCATCGTCGGCGGCGCGAACCACTGCCACGCGAACCCTAGCATCAGTCCAACCCCGCAGCACTCACCAACAGCGCAGTGCGATCTACCACCCGGCGCAGCACAAAACTCGAATGCACTCCGGTAACGCCTTCGATGCGCGTGACCTGGTTGAGCAACAGCGACTGGTAATGGTCCATGTCGCGCACCGCCACCTTGAGTTGGTAGTCCGCGTCTTGCCCGGTAATTAGCAGGCATTCCAGCACCTCTGGCAGCACCGCGATGGCCGCTTCAAAATTGGCAAAACGCTCGGGCGTGTGCTTGTCCATGGAAATGTGGATCAGCGCCATCAGCGTCAGGCCCAATTTGCGCGCATCGAGCAGCGCCCGGTAACCCACGATCAGACCGGCCTCTTCGAGCGCCCGCACCCGGCGCAAACAGGGTGAGGCTGACAGTCCAATGCGGTCGGCCAAGTCTTGGTTGTTGATGCGGCCATCAACTTGCAAGACTTCCAGAATCTGGCGATCAAAGCGATCAAGTTTCATGCAATTGCCTTTGAATTACGAGATATTGGCAGAGTATGCCAAATATTCGGCATAACAGGGCAAGAACGCAATTCGCTGTCGCGACACTGGTTTTACACTTTGTCCATCGGAAATTCAAACCCGGAACGACCGCCAACGAGGGCCACAAGCCTACGTTGCACCCCAGCACCTTACCCAGGCGCCGCATGCAAAACAGCCCCCGACGCTTTATCCGCGCGGGGGCTGTCTGTTTTGTACTGGCTGATTCGTGGTTTTTGTTATGAAGCGGCTTTGCCTTCGACAAACGCCACCATCATGCGCGCCACCTGCAGGCCGTCGTGGCCGTGCTGCAGGCTGTCAACGCCGGCGCTGTAGAGGTTTTCACCCAGGCGCTCGCGGCGGCGGTTCAGCAAAAAGGCGCTGTAGTCCGGCACAAATTCCGGGTGGCCTTGCACGCAAAACACCTCGTCACCGATGGAGTAACCCGCCACCGGGCAGTGCGCGTTGCTGGCCAATAAAACCGCGTTTTGGGGCAATTCCAGCACCTGGTCTTGGTGGCTTACCAGCAGCGCCAGGCGTTTGTCTTCGGGGGCCAGCGGCAAATCGGCCGCGTGCCAGTCGTAGGACATGCGGCCCACGCCCCAGCCCTGCGGCGCGCGGCCCACTTTGGCGCCCAGGCACAAGGCGATGAGTTGGTGGCCAAAGCAAATGCCCAGCAACTTCTTGTTTTGTTCGAGCAGCAGTGTGACGCGGCGACGCAACTCCACCACCCAGGGCTCGTCCGAAAACGAATCGGCCTTGCTGCCGGTCAGCACCACGGCGCCATAGGCGTCAAAGGATTCTGGGTACTGGTTTGATGGCGTGTGGAAGATGTCGAACTCCCAATCCGCCCCCGCTTCACCGAACAGGCGCACAAACATGGCGCCGTAGCCTTGGTAGGCCGCAGCGATGGTCGGATCGAGGTCGTCGTTTTCAAGAATGCAAACTTTCATGGGCCGTATTTTCACCGGTTTAGTTGCCGCAGCAATGGTTTTGGGGTGCCGTGGTACATTAGTCCATCGCTTCAGGCGAATTGACCGTGCGGATGCTTCTTGAGCGTACCGGCACAGTCCTCGGGCAGAGGGGTCGTCAATTCAGTCCTTTTCAGGCGCTACGCAAGCCTCTCACGACTTTGCGGTATTTACCCCTTAATGCATGAAGTCCCTGCCCGCGACGCATGCGCATGACTTTTTAATGATTCAGAACCACACCATTTCTCTCCTGTCCCCTGTGACCATCGGCAAATACCGTATCGCCGCCTGCCCCCGCCCCTTGGGCAGCGGCCGCTTTGAAGCCCAGGTTTCCATTGCCAGCGGGCGTGGCAGCGCCAGCACCGACCGCGTCATGCGCTTTAGCGATGACTTCTCGACCCACGACGCCGCAGCGCATTACGCTCTGTCCCAAGGCATCAATTGGGTATGCGCGGCCACGCGCACCCAGTAACTTTTTCAACTACGACGATAATTGCGTCCAAAGGACACACCATGGCTAAAGAAGAACTGATTGAAATGATGGGCGTTGTGAACGAGGTCTTGCCTGACACCCGTTTTCGCGTCACCCTGGACAACGGCCACCAGCTGATTGCCTATTCGGCCGGCAAGATGCGCAAAAACCACATCCGCATTCTGGCGGGCGACCGCGTGTCGCTCGAACTCTCGCCTTACGACCTGAGCAAAGGCCGCATCAACTTCCGCCACATCGAAGGCCGTGGCCCGATGGTGCCGCGCACTCCGCGATAAGCAATAACCCCGCTGGTTCCAAGCGGGTCTGGGCGTTTTCTAAAGGCTCAGCTTTTCAGAGCCGCGCGCCGCGCGCGCACCGCTTGCGCCAGGCCTTGCAATACCGGCGCGGTTTGTTCCACGCTGATGCAGGCATCGGTAACCGACACGCCCCGCGCCAGTGCCTGACCGGGCACGATGTCTTGGCGACCTTCGTACAAATGGCTCTCGATCATCAGGCCGGTAATGCGCGTCTCACCGGCCGCAATTTGCGCCGCCACGTCGGCTGCCACGGCAATTTGCCGCTGGTGCTGCTTGCTGCTGTTGGCGTGTGACACATCCACCATCACCTGTTCGCGCAAGCCAAAGGCTTTGAGCAGCGCGCAGGCTGCAGCCACATCGGCTGCCGCGTAATTGGGTTGCTTGCCGCCGCGCAAAATGACGTGGCAGTTGTCGTTGCCCCGCGTCTCAAAAATCGCGGCCTGGCCCCACTTGGTCATGCCCATGAATGCGTGGGGCGCTTGTGCCGCCAGAATTGCGTCGCTGGCGACCTTGACGCCGCCGTCCGTGCCGTTTTTGAAGCCCACCGGGCAGCTCAGGCCGCTGGCGAGTTGGCGGTGGCTTTGGCTCTCGGTGGTGCGCGCGCCAATGGCGCCCCAGCTCACCAGATCGCTGATGAATTGCGGGCTGAGCAAGTCCAAAAACTCGGTGCCTACGGCTAGGCCCAGGCCCACGATGTCGAGCAGCAGCGTGCGCGCTAGCGTCAGGCCCTCGTTGATCGAAAAACTGCCGTCGAGGTGCGGGTCGTTGATATAGCCCTTCCAGCCCACGGTGGTGCGCGGCTTCTCAAAATACGTGCGCATCACGATGAGCAACTCGCCTTGCAGCGCGTCGGCTTGGGCCTTGAGCCAGTGCGCATATTCCATGGCCTGGCCGTGGTCGTGAATCGAGCACGGGCCCACCACCACGATCAGGCGGTCGTCGCGCCCGTGCAGCACCTCGCAAATGGCTGCGCGGCTGCGCTCCACCGTGGCCAGCACCGCCTCGGAGGCGGGCAACTGCTCTTGCAAGAGCACGGGCGTGATCAAGGGGCGCACGGCGCCAATGCGGGTGTCGTCGGTGCGGATCTGGTCGGGGGTGTGGGGCATGGAGTGGGCGCGGGGCAAATCAAATAAAGGGGTATTTTCGCCCCTCAGGCCTGCGCGTCCTTCATGGCGGCCTTGTAGACCGAGTTTTTGGGCGCGGCCATCAGGCGGCGCAGCATGGGCTCAAAAGTGCTCATCGGCAAAATTTCCAGCGCCGGGTCAAAGGCGCGGTTGTCATAGAGCGCAATGAATTCTTCGGTCTGGGCGTAATGCGCATGCCCCTTGAACATGTCGCGCATGTCGCGGTTCAGGCCGATGTGGTGGAAGAAGTTGTAGCCCTGAAAAATGCCGTGGTTTTGCACCATCCACAAATTGGCTTCGCTGACAAAGGGTTTGAGGATGGCCGCAGCAATGTCCGGGTGGTTGTACGCGCCCAGGGTGTCGCCAATGTCGTGCAAAAGCGCGCAGACCACGTATTCTTCGTCGCGCCCATCGGCCAGCGCCAGGGTGGCGGTTTGCAGCGAGTGGCTATAGCGGTCTATCGGAAAGCCGCCGTAGTCGTTTTCCAGCAACTGCAAGTGCGCTATCACCCGGTCGGGCAGGCTTTTGGCGGCGTGCATCACTTCTGGGACGATGATGGCCCAGTCCTCTTTGGTGCTTTCTTCCATGCGGGTAAAGGTGGCGCGTGCGTTCATACGGGGTGTCTCCGGGGCCTTGGGGAAGCCAGTATGGCACTGCAATGGCGCCCCCAAGAATGGGCCGGCTTTGCGATGGGTCACGGCGGCGACTTGAGGGTTGCGCACAATGAGCGGATGACCGAACGCGAACAAACCCTGGGTGAAGAAATTGCCAACGCGGTAAGCCATGGCGTGGCGCTCTTGGCTGCGCTGGCTACCGTGCCTTTTTTGGTGATGGCGGCCAGCCACCGCCATCCGTCGGCGGTGGTGGGTGCGGTGGTGTTTGGCGTGACCATGGTGCTTTTGTACCTGGCGTCCACCCTGTACCACGCCCTGCCCCCCGGACGGGCCAAGCGCGTGTTCATGAAGCTTGACCACAGCGCGATTTACCTGTTTATTGCCGGCAGCTACACGCCGTTTGCGCTGGGCGCGCTCGATGGCCCTTGGGGCTGGACGCTGTTTGGCGTGGTGTGGACGCTGGCTGCGGCTGGCGTGGCGCTCAAGGCCTTTGACCGGCTGTCGCACCCCTGGTGGTCCACCGGCCTGTACCTGGCCATGGGCTGGCTGGTGCTGGTGGCCGCCGTGCCCATGCTCGAGCGCGTGCCCCTGGAAGGGCTGGCTTGGCTGCTGGCCGGGGGCGTGGCTTATACCTTAGGCGTGGTGTTTTTTGTGCTCGACCACCGGGTGCGCTACGCCCACGCCATCTGGCACGGCTTTGTGGCTACCGGCACCGGGCTGCACGTGGTGGCGATCATGGGTTACGCCGGGTAAAACGGGCTTGGCGCCTCGCGGCGCGCGCAAGGTTTGCGGTCTGGCGCCTTTAGCCCTGGCCGTCAATTGCGCGGTTGCGCAACCGTTCTGCCCCCGGAACACCCAGTTCGGGGTGCAGCTTGGCCGCCACCAGCCAGCCCGCCAAGAGCGCCACGCCAGCCACCGCAAACACCCCGGCCACAGGAAAAAACTGCAGCACCAGCCATGCAATGCCCGGCGACACAATGCCCGAGGCGTCGCGAAAGCTTGAATACACCGCCGACATTTCGGTGCGCTCGGACGGTTTAACCGCCATCAAAAACGGCAGGCCTGCGCAGGTGTCCAGCAGCACCAAAAAGTAGGTGCCCAAAATCAGCAGCGCCACCGTGGTCCAAGGCCAGGGCGACAGAAGCGTTGCTGCCAGAAAAAACATGCCCCCGCCCAAGCAGCCCGCGCGCACGGCGGTGCGCACCGAGTGCTGGCGCATCCAGCGCAGCATGAGCGGCGCCATAAACAAGCCCATATTGGCCAGTGACGACGCCACGCCGCCCACGGTTTCGCCCAGGCCGTTTTCCAGCGCAAAAATGCCCACGTAGACAAAGTAAAACCACCAGCCGCAAGAGCGAATCACTGGAATCAGCCAGCCGGTCACCAAGCGCGGCTGGGCAAAAAAGCGCTGCACATGTGCCAGCGGATGGCGGCGCTGCGTGCTGGCAGCCTTGGCAATGGCTTTGCCGCTGCCCAGCCGTGTTTTCCAGACCAGGACCAGCAAGACTGCAGATGCCGCACCCACCAGGGCAAACGGCGCCCAGGCGCCCGCCGTCAGCAGCCACACCCCTAGCGCCGGTCCCGCCACCCAGCCCATGCCGCCGTAAAAAAGGCGCAGCGTTTCCAGGCGGCTGAAATCGGTTTTGCCCACGTGGTCCAGTACATAGGCGTTAAAGCAAACAAAGGAAATGGCCGCCGCCATTACGCTGAGCAAGAGCGCCAGCGTGACCCAGTGGCCGCCCAGCGCGCCCGCCGCCGCCCCTGCCACGTACAGGCCGCTGGCAAACAGGTAAATCGCCCGGCGGGGAAAGCGCCGCGCCAGCGCCGGCACCATGAGCGCGGTGAGCAGCGACACCAGCCCGATGGCAAAGTAAATCTGCGACACCACCGCCGCGCTGCCCCAGGCGCGGTACATCACCAGCGGATAGACCGACAGCGTGCCGCCGCGCACCAAGGCTTCGAGGCCGCCAATGCGGGCGAAGTCTTCAACACGGGGTTTGCGGATGGGGGCGGTGGACATGTACGGCGTTGGTAGCAGAC
>CANGHQ010000041.1 GCA_947453585.1 Burkholderiales bacterium
ATCAGCGGCATGGGTATAGGTTATTCGCCGACCTGGCTGTTTGAGCAGGAACTGGCCAGCGGAGAGGTCGTACGTCTGATGCCCGGCTGGGAGTCTCCTGCATCGCCCATTCATTTGGTCAGCCCACCAGAACGCAAACACTCTGCAAAGGTCAAGGCGTTTGTAGAACATGTGGCGATTGCATTGAGGCCGTGACGGCCGCTGAAACCAAAGGACTGCCGATGACCGGATCCAACACCGCAAGCAGTTTGATTTTTCAAACTGTTGAAATCCGACACAGAAATCCTTTCCTAGACTTGGGGCTGAAAGTCGATGAGATCTCACCAATTAGGTTGGGCGGGCTGGGCGGCCCACTGATCGCTCGGATTGTCGGTATCTGCAACGATTTGAAGGCCCTTTTGTGGGCGCTAATTGCCTGCGTGCAGCGGCACCTTGCTCCTCGTTGCAGGGGGCCACTGTATGCCGCGCACTGACACCGACTTGCCGTTAGCCACTGCGTTGCTGCTGCAACAGGTGCGCGCCTGCACCCTGTGCACACCCCACTTGCCCTTAGGCGTGCGTCCGGTGTTGCAAGTGCATCCCTCCGCGCGCATTCTGGTGGTCGGCCAGGCGCCGGGCATCAGGGTACACAACAGCGGCATTCCCTTTGAGGACGCCAGTGGTGACCGCTTACGTGAGTGGATGGGCATCACCCGCGAAGTGTTTTATGAACCCACGCAAATAGCAATCGTGCCCATGGGCTTTTGTTACCCCGGAACCAGCAAGTCAGGCGACCTGCCACCACGTCCCGAATGCGCGCCGCGCTGGCGACAACAGGTGCTGGAGCATTTGCCCAACATCGCACTTACGCTGGTGATAGGTAAGTACGCGCAGGCCTGGCATTTGCCCAGGTCGGGCAACAGCAGTGTGACCAATCTAGTGGAAAGCTGGCAGAAATTTTCCCCCGGCGTGATGCCGCTGCCGCACCCAAGCCCGCGCAACAACATCTGGCTTAAACGAAATCCCTGGTTCGCCGAGACGCTGCTGCCAGAACTCAAGCTACTGGTGTCACATGCGCTGGTCTAGGCTAACCTCCGCATAATCATTCGGCTAAAAACGCTCACTTCCTTTTCAACTGCTTCAGACCCGTTCGTCTAGAAAATTCAGAACTGGTCGGCTGGTCGGTAGCTTTTGGGGAAAGTGTTCGCTACGAAACTGGCGGCAGGTCCCAGGTGGCTAACTGCCGCTTTGGAGACGGCAGACCGAAAGCATAGAAGACTGGTTACGCTGCACCACCGCCGCCCAAGCCAGCGCTGCGGCCGTCGGCAATGGGTCGGTGTCCGCCATCGCTTGGCGCAACTTATGGTTAGTCGCCGAAGCCAGGCCTTGCGCAATTCGCTGGGCTGCGCTCAATCCCTCAAGCTCACCCCCAAGGCCTCCAGCTTCTTTGCATACGCGTCCCTGCGCTTTGTTGCCTTTGCAGCTGTTTCGGTGGCCGCGTGGACTGCCTTGGGACCCTTTTGCGCAGCAGCCTTGATCAATCCAGCCTTGTGAGCAGCATCTGCCGCTGCCCGCTTAAAAGTGGCGATGAGTTCGGCATGGGCCAAGGTTGGATTCACAGGAATTTCCCTATTTGATAGCGCCATTGGTCTGCGAGTTATTACCCCTAAAGCCTGACGTTAACGCGAAGCAAAGCGGTTCTCAATTCGCGATTGGCAGCTAGTGAACCATCCACCTTTTGAACCGCCAGGTCAAACGGCGAGCCTGGCTTGATGCTGCTTGGCAGCACCTTTTTTGCAGGATTCACCGTGGGGTGCGTGCCCTGCCCCGGACACATGCGAACGGAAAACCCGAATTCGTCGAGCACGCCTTTTGAATACAACTCAGCCAACTGTTGAAACGACACGAAGGTTGAGCGTTTCACTTCTTTGAGCCCGGGTTCGCTGATGTTACGAACGATTTCGAATTTACCCAGCGTATCGCGCTGTGGGTTGGTAAACGGATGCAGCAAGAAAGTCTGACGAGCCCCATTCTTTTTGGACAGCAGGGTGTGCTCGACGGCGATATCAGTTAGCAGCATATGGTTTTCTTCATTTATCAAGCTACAGCTTACCAAGCTGCATCAGCCGCGATCCTCCAAAAGTGCCAAGGAAAGTGCAAAGACTCAATTCTGCGGCAACTGGAGCGGCGCCAACGGCTCCCCATCCACCAGTTCGACCCGCCAACACCGCACCCAGTGCCCCGGCGCAATCTCGCGCAGGGGCGGCAGCTCGGCGCTGCAGGCGGGTTCGGCCACCGGGCAGCGCCCGGCAAAGCGGCAGCCCGGTGGCGGGTTGATGGGGCTGGGTGGGTCGCCGCTGAGCTTGATGCGTTGCGCCGCGCGGGCGCGTCCTCCGTGCACCGTGGGCACCGCCGACATCAGCGCCACGCTATAGGGGTGCAGCGGCCGGGCAAAAAAGGCCTGGCGCGGGGCGCGCTCTACGATCTGGCCCAGGTACATCACCGCGATCTCGTCGCAGATGTGTTCGACCACCGCCATGTCGTGCGAGATGAACAAATAGGTCAGGCCGCGCTCTTTTTGCAGGCGCACCAGCAGGTTCAAAATTTGCGCGCGAATGGCAATGTCCAGCGCCGACACCGGTTCGTCGCAGACCACCAGCTCGGGGTTGGTGGCCAGGGCGCGGGCAATGTTGATGCGCTGGCGCTGGCCACCTGAGAACTGGTGCGGAAAAAGCTGCTGCTGCTCGGGGCGCAGACCCACGGCCTGGAACAGTTCGGCCACTCGGGCCTCGCGCTCGTGCGGCGTGCCCACTTGCATCAGGTCCAGCGGCGCGCGCACCGCAGCACCCGCCCGTTCGCGCGGGTTGAGCGACGAAAAAGGGTCTTGAAAAATGATTTGAAAACGCCGGCGCGCCGCGCGCAAGGCCTCGCCCTGCAAGGTGCCCAGCGCCAGGTCGCCGAGTTGCACCTGGCCTGCGGTAATGGGCGCCAAGCGCATCACCGCCAGCGCCGTGGTGGTCTTGCCCGAGCCGGACTCGCCCACCAGCGCCAGCGTGGTGCCGCGCGGTATGGAAAAGCTCACGCCGTCCACCGCCCGCACCACTTCGGGCGGCGCAAACCAGCCGGTTTTGGGCAGTGGGAAATGCACTTGCAGGTCGTTCACCTGCAGCAAGGGGGTGGCTGCGCCCACGGGTATCTTGGGCGTGCTCATGCGCCGTCCCCTTGGCGCAGCCAGCAGGCGCTGCGGTGTGGCGCGGCCGCCGTGCTGTCGGGCAGCGCAAACATGGGTGGCACCTCAGACGCGCAACGCGCCAGCGCCTGCGGGCAGCGTTCGCGAAAGGCGCAGCCCGCGCCCAGTTCCCAAATGGACGGCACCATGCCGGCAATCTCGGCCAGCTCTTGGCGCTGTGCCTGTTGGCTGCTGCCGAGTTCGGGCAGGCAGTCAATCAGGCCTTGCGTATAGGGGTGGCCGGGCTGGCCCAGCACCTGGGCGGTATGGCCTTCTTCGACCACGCGCCCGGCGTACATCACCAGCACCCGGTCGGCCATTTCAGCCACGGCGCCCATGTCGTGCGTGATCAGCACAATGGCCGTGCCCTTGTCGCGTTGCAGCGCGCGCAGCAGGTCAAAAATCTGGGCTTGCACTGTTACGTCCAGCGCGGTGGTGGGCTCGTCGGCAATCAGGATGTCGGGCCGGCAGGCCAGCGCCATGGCAATCATCACGCGCTGGCGCATGCCGCCCGAGAGTTGGTGCGGGTATTCGTCCACCCGCCGCTCGGGCGCCGCAATGCCCACTTGGCGCAGCATTTCAATGGCTTGCGCGCGGGCAGCGCCGCCGTCCAGACCGGCGTGCAGGCGCAGCGATTCGCCAATCTGGTCGCCCACGGTAAACACCGGGTTGAGCGAGGTCATGGGCTCTTGGAAAATCATCGAGATGCGGTTGCCCCGCACCGCGCGCATGCGCTCCTCGCTGGCTTGCAGCAGGTCTTCGCCCTGGAACAGCACCTGGCCCGCGCTGATGCGCCCGGGCGGCGTCGGTATCAGACGCAAGAGCGCCAGCGCCGTCATGCTTTTGCCGCAGCCCGATTCGCCCACCACGCACAGGGTCTCGCCAGCGTACAGCGCCAAATCGACGCCGCCGAGCACCAGCGCCGTGCCGCGCCGGGTTTTGAATTCCACGCGCAAGTCGCGCACTTCCAAGAGGGGCTGTGGCGTGGGCATCAGCGTTCCCGCAGCTTGGGGTTGAGCGCGTCGTTCAGGCCGTCGCCAATCAGGCTGACCGCCAGCACCGTTACGAAGATGGCCGCGCCCGGAAACGCCACCGCCCACCAGCAGCTCAGCACGTACTGGCGGCTCGCGCCAATCATCAGGCCCCAGCTCATGCGGTTTTGGTCGCCCAGGCCCAAAAAGGACAGGGCCGCCTCAAACAAAATTGCTGAGCCAATGGCCAGCGTGGCTGAGACGATGAGCGGCGGCAAGGCGTTGGGCAAAATCACGCGCCAGATGATGCGCGCGTGGCCCGCGCCAATGGCGCGTTCGGCGCGAACAAACTCCAGGTTGCGGTATTTCATGAACTCGGCGCGCGTCAGGCGCGCGGTGCCGGTCCAGCTCACCACGCCAATGGCCAGGGTGATGGTCAAAAGCGTGGGCGAAAACAGCGTCACCACCACCATCGCAAACAAGAGCGCGGGCAGCACCTGAAAGAACTCGGTCACGCGCATCAGCACCGCGTCCACCCGGCCGCCGTAATAACCGGCCATGGCCCCCAGCGTGATGCCAATGGCCACCGACAAAAACGCCGCCACCGCCCCCACCAGCAAGGTGGCGCGCCCGCCATAGACCAGGGTGGTGAGCACGTCGCGCCCCAAATAGTCGGTGCCCAACAATGCGTCTTCAGAAAAAGGCGGCGTCATGGGCGCTGCAATGATCTCAAACGGGTCTGCCCCCATCAGCCACGGGCCGCCCAGGGCGACCAGCAGCACGGCGCCTAGCATCAGCATGCCGGCAATGGCCGAGGGGTTGCGCGCAAACATGCGCAGCGCCTCACGCCATGGGCCTTCGGCTTGGTAGCTGGTTTTCATGCGGTCTTGATCCGGGGGTCAATCAGGCGGTAGCACAGGTCGGTGAGCTGGTTCATCACAATCACCACCACCGATGAGAACAGCAGCACGCCCAAAATGCTGGGGTAGTCGCGCCGCAGCACCGACTCATAAGCCAGGCGCCCCAGGCCCGGCCAGTTAAACACCGTCTCCACCACAATCGCCCCAGCCAGCACATTGCCAAACTGCAGGCCCAGCACCGTGACCACCGGCAGCACCGCGTTGCGCAGTGCGTGTTTGTAAAGCACCACGCGCTCGCTCAGACCCTTGGCGCGGGCGGTGCGAATGTAGTCCGCGCCCAGCACGTCCAGCATCGCCGCGCGCGACAGGCGGCTGTATTGCGCCAGGTAAACCAGCCCCAAGGTGAGCGAAGGCAGCACCAGGTGGTGCAGCACGTCAAGTACGTCGGCCAAACCGCGGCCATCGGACGCAATGCCGCGCATGCCCGAGACCGGGAACACCGGAAACACGCTGGCCAGCAATATCACCAGCAGCATGCCCAGCCAAAACACCGGCGCGGCAAAACCCACCAGCGACAGCACGTTGATGGTCTGAGACAGCCAGCCGTTGGGCTTGCGCGCAGACAAGACGCCCAGCGTGGTGCCAATCAAAAAAGCCGCCAGCACGGAGGTAAGCACCAAAGCCAAAGTGGCGGGCACGCGCTCGGCAATCAGGCCCGAGACCGGCAGGTTGAAGAAATAGGAATAGCCCAGGTCGCCGCGAATTACCTTGCCCAGGTAAATGCCCAGTTGCACTGGCAGCGGTTGGTCTAAGCCGTACTGGGCGCGCAGCTCGGCTTGCAGCTTTTCGTCCATGCCGCCGCTCGTCCCGGCAATGGTTTCCACCGGGTCGCCGGGCGCGGCATGCACCAGCACAAAGTTAAGCACCACCACGGCCAGCACCAGGGCCAGGCCCTGTGCCAGTCGGGACGCGACAAGCTTTAGCGCATGCATCGGCGGCTAGCGCTGCGCGATTACTTGAGGTAGATCTCGTCGTAAGGCGATGCTGGTCCCCAGATGGTGGTGGGTACGTTCATCACTTTTTTGCTGCTGGCCGTGTGGTAGGGCGTGTTGTTGATGAAGTGGATGGGCAACTCGTCGGTCACGATCTTTTGGAACGTGGCGTAGTAGGCGCGGCGCTTGGTCGGGTCCAGCAGGCCGCCGGCGGTGTTGAGCAACTCGTCCACCTTGGGGTTGTTGTAGGACTGGGTGTTGGTCCAGACAATCGGGCGGATGTTGGTGGACAGGTAGGTGCGGTGCACGCCGATGATGGGGTCGCCCCAGTTGAACACCACGTCCATGGACAGGTCAAAGTCGTGCGTGGCCATGCGCTTGGCCCAGGACGGGAAATCGGCCGAAGCCCGTACGTCCACCATCACGCCCACTTTTTTGAGCTGCGCGCGGATGTATTCGGCCACGTTCTTTTGCTGCTCGTCTTGGCCGGGCAGGTAGTCAATGGTCAGCTTGAAGCGTTCGCCATCTGCCCCGGCTTTGTAGCCGGCAGCGTCGAGCATCTCAGCGGCTTTTTTCAGGTCCAGCGGGTAGGTAATCAGATCAGGAATGGCAAACGGGCTGCCCGCCACGATGGGGCCGTCGGCCGGCTGCGAAAAGCCGCCGTGCAGCGCCTTACTGATGAACTTCTTGTCGATGGTCATGGCTATGGCTTTGCGCACGTTCACATCGTTGAGCGGCTTCTTGGCGGTGTTAAAGGCCAGCCAGTTGATCGCGCCAATGCCGTCAAAGCCCTTGTTCGTCAGGTTGAGCGCCGGGTTGGCGGCCACGCGCTTGAGTTCGGTGGAATTGGTGGCGTAGGGAATCATCTGAATTTCGCCACGCTCCAGCCCCAGCAATAGGCTGTTGGAGTCGGGGTTGATGTTGACGATGATCTTGTCCAGGTAGGGCTTGCCCGCCAAAAAGAACTTGTCAAAGCGCTCGAGCACGATGCGCTGCCCGGCCTTGAATTCGGTCAGGCGAAACGGACCCGAACCCACCACGTCGGTGCTGTTGCGCGGGTGCACCTTGAGGTCGGTGCCGTCGCCATAAATGTGCTTGGGCAAAATCGGGCACAGCGCGGGCGACATGGCCAGCACGATGGCCGGGTGCGGCGTGCTCATGCGGATGATGGCCGTGTAGGGGTCGGGCGTTTCCACCTTGTCTACTGGGCCCATCATGGTGGTGAACGGGTGGTTGGCCTTGATGGCCATGATAGAAAAAGCCACGTCGGCCGAGGTGATGGGCTTGCCGTCATGGAACACCGCGTCTTTGCGCAGGTTCAGGGTGAGCGACTTGCCGTCCGCGGCCAGCGACCATTTCTCGGCCAGGTAGGGCTGGGCGTTCCATTTGTCGTCAAAGCGCAGCGGGCTGGCGAAAATCTGGGTGCTGGGCACGGCCGTAGCTATGCCGCTTTGCACCGCGCCGTTCACATGGCGCAAAGCCTGCGTCGAACCAATGACCAAGGTGCCGCCGCGCGTGGGTGTGTCGGTGGCGGCCACCGTGTGCGCGGCAGGCAAGCCCGCCAGCAGGGCCAAGGCCAGGGTCTTGCGGCGGGAGATGTTCAGAATGTTCATCGTAGTGCTTTGCTAAAAGTTGGATGGAACGCGCATACTAACCACGAATTGCGGTGCACTACTCACCAAAACCGACGCCGGGCCCTTACAACTCGTCCTGCATCCAATACCACTTGTACAAAAAGAACTGCCCAAAGCGGCGAAATGGCGCAAAGGCTTGCGAGCGCACCACGTTAAACAGGTTGGGGTATTCCAGCGCCGAGTGGTAGATCGGCAGTTTGAACACCGCGTCATTTCCGTCCTTGCCCGCCACCCGCTGCGCCAGGCGCTTGCCCGCCCAGGTAGAAAACGACACGCCGTTGCCGCCGTAGCCCAGCGCGTGCCACACGGTTTGCGCCGGGTCGGGCCGAACAATGCGCGGCATCATGTCGTGGCTCACGTCCACCCAGCCCCACCAGGAATGCTCGATGGCAATGCCCGCGAGCGGCGGAAACTTGCGCGCAATCGCGTCAGTCAGCAGCAAGAGGTGGCCGGGGTCTTCGGCATCCGCACCCGATATCGAGCTGCGGCTGCCCAACTGCAGCCGGTTGTCGGGCAAAAGGCGGTAGTAAAAGCGCAACGTGCGCGTGTCCGTCATGAAGGTGTGCGAGCGAAAGTTGCAGGCTGCCAACTCGGCGGCGGTCAGCACCCGCGTGGTGACCGAGTTCGACAGGATGGGCAGAATCTTGTTCTTGAGCATCGGGTTGAGCGCCTGCCCGGTGTAGCCGCCGGTGCAAACCGCCACCCGCTTGGCGCGCACCACGCCGCCCGGGGTTTGCAGGTGGTGAATGCCGCCCACGGTGGTCCAGCCCTGCACCGGACTGGCGGTGTGCACTTTCACGCCCAGGGCGCGCGCCTTGCGCATCAGGCCAAAGGTAAATTTAAGCGGATGCACGCCCACGCCGTCGGGCTCCCACATGGCTGCGTGCGCGTCGCGCTCGTCGCAATGCTGCTCGCGAAACTCTTGGGCGGTGAGCATCTTGGCCTTGTAGCCAAATATGTCGCGCCGCACGCGGGTTTGCTCTTCCAGGTAGGCCACTTTTTCTTTGCGATGCGCCACGTACAAATGGCCGCCGTCAATGGCGTCGCAGTCAATCTCTTGCGTGAGCGCCTTGAAGTTGTCAAAGCCGGTGCGGATTTCGGTGTCCAGCGCTTTGGCCGTGTCCATGCCCCAGCGTTCAATCCACTGCGAGCGCGTCAGGCGCCCGCTGGCGTTTTGGCCCTGGCCGCCGCTGCGGCTCGAACAGCCCCAGGCGGTCTGGTTGGCCTCTAACACCACGGCCGAGATGCCATGGTCTTGCGCCAGGTACAGCGCGGTCGACATGCCAGTCGAGCCCGAGCCGATCACCACTACGTCCACGTCAAAGTCGTGCGTCACCGGGCCGTCGTCCTCGGGCGGCGTGCCTGCGCTGGCCACCCAGTAGGTGGGGGCGTATTCGCGTCCGGCGCCGGGGTTGGCGGCTACCAGCGGGTCGTATTGCGGGTCGTAGCGGATATCTGGGCGAATATCGCCACCCTGGGTGTGCAAGGCGCTAGTCATGGCGGGGTGCGGTTTTATTTGCGGGCGGGCAGGTTGGGGCGGGCTTTGCGGAACGCGTTTTTCACCGCAATCTTGCCGTCCTTGAAGGTGAAGATGTCCACGCCGTCGCTCTCA
>CANGHQ010000042.1 GCA_947453585.1 Burkholderiales bacterium
CCGCCTAGCCCCCCGGCCCCTCTCTCTCGCCCGGCGGGCGAGAGAGAGGGGCCGGGGGAGAGAGTGGGCAAAAAACCAAGCCCCGGCACGGCGCACCGAAACCCAAAAGCCAATTTAAACCGCGGAGCCGCGTCCGCCAAAAATCGCCGACCCCACCCGCACCATCGTGCTGCCAGCATGCACCGCCGCTTCCAGATCCGCGCTCATGCCCATGGACAAGGTGTCCAGCGCCAGGCCATCTGCGCACAGGCGGTCAAACAGCGCCTTGGCCTGGCGGTGCACCGCCAGCGCGGCCACGAAGTCGGCAGCCGGCTCGGGGATAGTCATCAGCCCGCGCAGCCGCAGATGGGGCAGCACCGCAATGTCGTGCGCCAGCGCCAGGGCCTCCTCGGGGGCAATCCCGGCCTTGGCTGCACCGCCATCAATATTGACCTGGATGCAGACATTGAGCGGCGCCAGCGTGGCCGGGCGTTGTTCGCTCAAGCGCTGGGCGATCTTGAGCCGGTCCACCGAATGCACCCAGTCAAAGTGCGCTGCCACCAGCCGTGTCTTGTTGCTTTGCACCGGGCCAATGCAATGCCACACCAGACCCAGCGACTCCAGGGCGGCGATTTTTTCTACGCCTTCCTGGATGTAGTTCTCGCCAAAGTCGCGTTGCCCGCAGGCTGCGGCCTGTGCCACGGCCTCGGGCGGAAAGGTTTTGGACACCGCCAGCAGCTGCACCGCGTCTGTGCTGCGCCCGGCGCTGGTGCAGGCCGCTTGGATGCGGGCGCGAACTATCTGTAAATTGGCTTCAATTGTCATAGTGATCGTGGTGATAATCGTCCGCTAGGGTAACAAAGCGCAGGCCTGCCCCAGGCGCATGCCTCAGTCAAAGGGAGTTTTTTCCGTGGATATTGCACAACTGCTGGCGTTTTGCGTCAAAAGCAAGGCCTCAGACCTGCATTTGTCGGCCGGCCTGCCGCCCATGCTGCGCATCCATGGGGATGTGCGCCGCCTCAATTTGCCGCCGTTGTCGCACAAAGAAGTGCATTCCATGGCCTACGACGTGATGACCGATTCGCAGCGCAAGCGCTACGAAGAAGACCTGGAAATCGACTTTTCTTTTGAGCTCGAGGGCCTGTCGCGCTTTCGGGTCAACGCCTTTAACCACTTGCGCGGCGCCGGTGCCGTGTTCCGCGCCATTCCCAGCAAGATCCTGAACCTGGTGGAGTTGGGTGCACCGCCGATTTTTGCCGAGCTGTCGCTCAAACCGCGCGGCCTGGTGCTGGTGACCGGGCCCACCGGTTCGGGCAAATCCACCACGCTGGCGGCCATGGTCAACCACCTGAACGAAAACCATACCGGCCATGTGCTCACCATCGAAGACCCGGTCGAATTTGTGCACCAGTCCAAGAATTGTTTGATCAACCAGCGTGAAGTCGGGCCGCACACGCACGGCTTTTCGCAGGCGCTGCGCTCGGCCCTGCGCGAAGACCCGGATGTGATTTTGGTGGGCGAGCTGCGCGATCTGGAAACCATCCGCCTGGCCATGACGGCGGCCGAGACCGGGCATTTGGTGTTTGGCACCTTGCACACATCAAGCGCCGCCAAGACCATAGACCGCATCATTGACGTGTTTCCCGGCGACGAGAAAGAGATGCTGCGCGCCATGCTCTCAGAGTCGCTGCAAGCCGTCATTTCGCAAACCCTGTGCAAAACGGTCGAGGGCGACAGCCGCATTGCCGCCCACGAAATCCTGATCGGCACCAACGCCGTGCGCAACCTGATCCGCGAATCCAAGATCGCGCAAATCTACTCCGCCATCCAGACCGGCAACAACGTCGGCATGCAAACCCTGGACCAAAACCTGACCGATCTGGTGCGCGCCAAGCGCATCCACCCGTCCGAGGCACGCAGCAAGGCCAAGGTGCCAGAAAACTTCCCTGGCTAAAGCCCCTTCCACCCGCCCCCACCGACCACGCCCCAAGGAGCGCCCGCATGAACCGCGAACAAGCCTCGCAACTGATCTCTGACCTGCTCAAACTCATGGTCGCCAAAAAAGGCAGCGACCTCTTCATCACCGCCGACTTTCCCCCGGCCATCAAGATCGATGGCACCATGACCCGCGCGTCCCCCCAAAATCTGCAGCCCGAACACACCGTGATGCTGGTGCGCGCCCTAATGAACGACCGCCAGGCGGCCGATTTTGAGCGCACCAAGGAAAGCAACTTTGCTATTTCTCCCACGGGGTTGGGGCGCTTTCGGGTCAATGCCTTTGTGCAGTTGGGCAAGGTGGGCATGGTGCTGCGGGTGATTCCCACCACGCCGCCCACCATTGACGGCATGGGCCTGCCGCAGGTGCTCAAGGACGTGGCGCTTTACAGCCGTGGCCTGTGCGTGCTGGTGGGCGCAAGCGGCTCGGGCAAGTCCACCGCGCTGGCGGCCATGGTCGATTGGCGCAACGAAAAGTCGTTTGGCCACATCATCACCGTGGAAGACCCGGTCGAATTTGTCCACCCGCACAAAAACTGCATCATCACCCAGCGCGAAGTGGGCCTGGACACCGACAGCTGGGACAGCGCCTTGAAAAACACCTTGCGCCAGGCGCCCGACGTCATCGTCATGGGCGAGCTGCGCGACCGCGAAAGCACCGAGCTGGCCATCGCCTTTGCCGAAACCGGCCACCTGGTGATTGCCACCTTGCACGCCAACAGCGCCAACCAGGCGCTGGACCGCATCATCAACTTTCTGCCGGACGAGCGCCGCCCGCAACTCTTGATGGATTTGTCGCTCAATCTGCGCGCCGTCGTGTCGCAGCGGCTGGTGCCGCGCGTGGGTGGCAAGGGCCGCGCGTCCGCCGTGGAGGTGCTGCTCAACTCCAGCACGGTGGCCGCCCTGATCCAGAAGGGCGAGGTGCTCGAAGTCAAGGAAGTGATGAAAAAAAGCCGGGAAATGGGCATGCAAACTTTTGACCAGGCGCTGTTTGACCTGTACGAGGCGCGCACCATCAGCTACCCCGACGCGCTGCGCAACGCCGACTCGATCAACGACCTGCGGCTGGAAATTAAACTACGCGGCAAGGACACCCGCGACAATGACCTCAGCGCGGGTACCGAACACCTGGAGATCGTTTGATTTCCTTTGGCTATTCCGCCAGCTGCCCGCCACTTTGAACCTGGAAACATTTCCCATGACCCAAGCCTCTTCCGTCAACGCCAAGTCTTACGAACCCGCCGCTCCCCAATCTGTGGCCTTTTTGGGTCTGGGCGTCATGGGCTACCCCATGGCCGGCCACCTGGCGCGCGCCGGTCACCGTGTCACCGTCTACAACCGCAGCGGCGCCAAGGCCTTGGCCTGGGTCGCTGAGTTTGGCGCTGCTGCTAGCGCGCGCGGTGCCCATGGCCATGCGGCCACGCCGCGTGAGGCCGCAGCGCAGGCCGACATCGTGTTTTGCTGCGTGGGCAATGACGACGACCTGCGCAGCGTCACCCTGGGCGCCAACGGCGCCTTTGCCGGCATGCGCGAAGGCACCGTGTTCGTGGACCACACAACGGCCTCAGCCACCATCGCGCGCGAACTCAGCGCTGCAGCGCGCAACCTGGGTCTGCAGTTTGTGGACGCGCCCGTTTCGGGCGGCCAAGGCGGCGCGCAAAACGGCATGCTGACCGTGATGTGCGGAGGTGACGCCACGGCCTTTGCCGCAGTACAAGCCACGGGCATGGCGTTTTCACGCGCCTTTACCTTGCTGGGTGAGAGCGGCGCGGGCCAACTGGCCAAGATGGTCAATCAGATCGCCATTGCCGGCCTGGTGCAGGGCCTGAGCGAGGCGGTGGCTTTTGGCATGCATGCCGGCCTGGACATGAACCAGGTGCTGGATGTGATCGGCAAGGGCGCCGCGCAAAGCTGGCAGATGGACAACCGTGGCAAGACCATGGTGGCCGACAAGTTTGACTTTGGCTTTGCCGTGGACTGGATGCGCAAAGACCTGGGCCTGGTGCTTGACGAAGCCAAGCGCAATGGTGCGCGTTTGCCCGTGACGGCGCTGGTGGACCAGTTTTACGCCGATGTGCAGCAAATGGGCGGCAAGCGCTGGGACACGTCAAGCCTGATCAAGCGCCTGAAGTAAGCGCCAGATCTCAGCGCTGGGGCGTTTGGTGGCACCAATCGGTGCCACCGCCACCGCCTTATTTTTGGCCGTCAGCCGGTGGCGCAATGCGCGCCAGCTCTTCTTCGCTGATCACTTCCAGCACGCGCACCACTTTTTTGACGCTTGGCGTGGCAGTGACCACATCGGTCACGCGCTTGGCTTCGCGTGCGGTGACGCGGCCCAGCACAAACACCACACCGCGCTCGGTTACGATTTTGAAGGCGTTGGTGCTCAGGTCTTTGGCGTCGAAAATGGCCGCCTTGACCCGCCCGGCAGTGATCAGGTCATTGGAGCGCTCGGTAAACGTGGAGTTGCCCATGACCGCCAATTCGTTGAGCACGGTGCTGACGTTGTCCACGCCCTTGACCATTTGCTCGGCCAGCGCCTTGTCTTTTTCTGCCGGCACTTCCCCGGTGATCAGAACCTGGCGGTTGTAGCTGGTGACGTTGATGTGCGCGCGCTCGCCAATGTTGATGCGCATCTGGTTGGCCGCCTTGAGCTCGATGTTCTGGTCCTCGAGCTGCGTACCAGCGCTGCGCCGGTCGGCGGCGACAAAGCCGGTCATCAGCGCGCCGCCTGCGGCCAGCGGAAAGCAGCCGCTCAGGGACAGCACGCTGCCCAAAAGCGCGGTGCCCAAAACCAGGGGGCGGATCGCGGCAAACAAGGGGGTGTGGGTGGTGGGCAAAGAGGTTTTCATTGAGCGTTTTCCTGGTCGCCCATGAGTTGGGCATCGACACCATCGCACAGGCAATGGATGGTTAAAAGATGGACTTCCTGCACGCGGGCGGTGCGGTCGTGCGGCACGCAAATGTGCACATCCGTGTCGCGCAGTGCTTGGTTCATCTTGCCACCGCCGCGCCCGGTGAGCGCCACCACCACCATGTCGCGCTGGTGCGCGGCCTCAATGGCGGCCAGCACGTTGGCCGAGTTGCCGCTGGTGGTAATGGCCAGCAGCACGTCACCGCTTTGGCCCAGGGCGCGCACCTGGCGCGAAAAAATCGAGGTGAAGTCGTAGTCGTTGGCAATGGCCGTGATGATGGACGTGTCGGTCGTCAGGGCGATGGCGCCGAGCTCGGGCCGCTCGCGCTCAAAGCGGCCGACAAACTCGGCCGAAAAGTGCTGCGCATCTGCCGCCGAGCCACCGTTGCCACAGGCCAGCACTTTGCCGCCGCTGGTCACGCAGGCCAAAATGGCCTGGATTGCTTGCGCAATCGGTTTGCTCAGGACTTGGGCCGCCTGGTATTTCAGGTCGGCGCTGTCGATGAAATGTTGTTCAATTCTTTGTTCAAGCATGGCCGGGATGATACCGCGCGCCTATGTCGCCCCACCGGACGTGCGCTTGGCTATTGCGCATCAAAGGCCGCGCGCAGCCAGTGGCAGCCCTCGGGTGTGACCTCGATCACGTCAAAGCGGCAGGGCGGCAGCGTGCGCACCCTGAGCAAGTAGTGTTGCGCCGCCAGCACCACGCGGCGCTGCTTGGTGCGCCCCACGCTGGCCGCCGCCGTTCCGTGCAGGCTGGATTTGCGCCGGCGCACCTCCACAAACACCAACGTGCCGTCGCGCTCGCCCATGATCAGGTCGATTTCGCCGCCGCCGCGCCCGGGCGTTCGATAATTGCGGCAAACCAGGCGCAGGCCTTGCTGCTGCAAATACAGCAAAGCCTCGTCTTCGGCCGCGTCACCGACTTTTTTGGTGCTGGCCGGCTTGGTGTTGTTTGGAAGGAAACCCATCTGTGAGTGCCTCTTTTACCTCTGCCCTGGGGGCCGCCCTAGAGGCGGCCGGATCCCAACATTATCCGCAGGGCGCGCTGTATGTGGTGGCCACACCGATAGGCAATTTGGCCGATATCAGCTTGCGCGCATTGCATGTGCTGGCGCTGGCCGACCGCGTGGCCTGCGAAGACACGCGCCACACCCAGGCCATGCTGCGCGCCTATGGCATCGACAAATCGGGCGCCCAGCTGCTGGCCGTGCACCAGCACAACGAGGCGCAGGCCGCGCACACCGTGGTCGAACTGCTGCATGCGGGCCTGCGCGTGGCCTATGTTAGCGACGCAGGCACGCCGGGGGTGAGTGACCCCGGTGCCCGGCTCGTGGCGCAAGTGCGCGCCCAGGGCCTGCGCGTGGTGCCCCTGCCAGGTGCGAGCAGCGTGACCACGCTGCTGAGCGCGGCGGGATTGGCGCAAGACGGCGCGGGCAGCACGGGTTTTGTGTTTGCCGGCTTTTTGTCGTCCAAGGCCACCGAACGCGCGCACGCGGTGCAGGTGCTGGCCACGCAGCCTATGGCTACCGTGCTGCTGGAAGCGCCCCACCGCATTGAGGCGCTGGCCTTGGCCTTGTCGGTGCTGGGCGAGCGCCTGGTGACGGTCGGGCGCGAGCTGACCAAGCAGTTTGAAGAAATCGCCACCGTGCGCACGGACGCGCTGGTGGCTTGGCTGGCCGCGGACGCCAACCGCTTGCGTGGCGAATTTGTGTTGGTGCTGCACCCGCTGCAGGCCACGGCCGAGGTGGCGCAGGATGACCGGGTGTTGAAACTGCTGCTGGAGCAACTGCCGCTCAAGACCGCCGTCAAACTGGCCGCCGACATCAGCGGCGAGCCGCGCAACGCTTTGTATGAGCGGGCGCTGGCGCTCAAGGCCGCGCCCGAGGCTTAGAAACGGCGCTTTTAAACCCGGCGCGCCAGTTCGGCGGCCTTGCCGGTGTAGCTCGCTGGCGTCATGGCCAGCAGGCGCTGCTTTTCGCTCTCGGGAATGTCGAGCGCGGCGATAAAGCCTTGCATCAGCTCGCGCGTCATGGCTTCACCGCGGGTGAACTTTTTGAGCTGCTCGTAGGGCTGGGGCAGGCCAAAGCGGCGCATCACGGTTTGGATGGGTTCGGCCAGCACTTCCCAAGAACTATCGAGGTCGCGCGCAATGGCGGCTTCGTTGATTTCCAGCTTGCCCAAACCGGCTTGCAGCGACTGGTAGGCCAGCACCGCGTAGCCCAGCGCCACGCCCATATTGCGCAGCACGGTGGAATCGGTCAGGTCGCGCTGCCAGCGGCTGATGGGCAGCTTTTCGCTCAGGTGGCGCAAGAGCGCGTTGGACAAGCCCAGGTTGCCTTCGGCGTTTTCAAAATCAATCGGGTTGACCTTGTGCGGCATGGTGCTTGAACCCACCTCGCCGTCGCGCAGCTTTTGCTTGAAATAGCCCAGCGACACATAGCCCCACACGTCGCGTGACCAGTCGATCAGAATGGTGTTGGTGCGCGCCACGGCGTCAAACAGCTCGGCCATGTAGTCGTGTGGCTCGATCTGGATGCTGTAGGGCTGAAACACCAGACCCAGGCCCATCGGCTCGGGCGTCTCGATCACTTTTTTGCTGAAGGCTTCCCAGTCAAAGTCGGGCCAGGCTGAAAGATGCGCGTTGTAGTTGCCTACGGCGCCGTTCATCTTGCCCAAAACCTTGACATTGGCGATTTTTTCGCAGGCCGCTTGCAGGCGCACCACCACGTTGGCGATTTCCTTGCCCACGGTGGTGGGGCTGGCGGTTTGGCCATGCGTGCGGCTGAGCATGGGCACATCGGCAAAGGCGTGCGCCATGTCGCGCAGCTTGAGCACCAGGCGGTCGAGCTGGGGCAACACTACGAGATCGCGCGCCACGCGCAGTTGCAGGGCGTGGCTGGTGTTGTTGATGTCCTCGCTGGTGCAGGCAAAGTGCACAAATTCAGCAGCGGCCAGCAGCTCGGGGCGCGCCTCGAACTTGGACTTGAGCCAGTATTCCACCGCCTTGACGTCGTGGTTGGTGGTTTTCTCGATGGCCTTGATGGCCTCGCCGTCGGCCACCGAAAAGTTTTTCACCAGCGCCAGCAGGTAGCTGCGCGCACCGGGGCTTAAGGGTTTGAATTCGGCAAAACCGGCGTCGCTCAGGGCGATGAACCAGGCCACTTCCACTTGGACGCGTCGGTGCATATAGCCCAGTTCGCTCATCAGGGGGCTGAGGGTGGAAAGTTTGCTGGCGTAGCGGCCGTCCAGAGGGGAAATGGCAGAAATGGGGGAGAAAGTCATGGCCCAATTGTAGGACGCCTGCCTGTATAGAATGCACCAAAGACTGTGGGAAACACAAAAGCATGAAATTGATAGGTTCCAACTCCAGCCCGTATGTGCGCAAAGTGCGGGTCGTCATGGCCGAGAAAAAGCTCGACTACGAGTTCATCACCGAAGACGTGTGGGCCGCCACCACTACCATCAGCCAATCCAATCCTTTGGGCAAGGTGCCCTGCTTGGTGATGGAAGCCGGTGAGGCCTTGTTTGATTCCCGCGTGATCGTGGAATATCTCGACACCTTGTCGCCCGTGGGCAAGCTCATTCCTGGGACCGGACGCGAGCGCGCCGAGGTCAAAACCTGGGAAGCCTTGGCCGACGGCGTGATGGACGCCGCTATCTTGGCGCGTCTTGAAGCGGTGTGGCCTGGCCGCACCGCCGCGCAGCGCAGCAATGCCTGGATGGAGCGCCAAATGGGCAAGATCGACGAAGTGCTGGTGGCCATGGCCAAGGCCCTGGGCGACAAGTCCTATTGCTCGGGCATTCACCTTTCGCTGTCGGACATTGCCGTGGGTTGCGCGCTGGGCTACCTGGACTTCCGCTTTCCCGATATTGCCTGGCGTGAGACGCACCCGGCGCTGGCCAAGCTGCAAGACAAGCTCTCGCAGCGCCAGAGCTTCATCGACACCTTCCCGGTTGCTTAAACAGCTTCAGCGCCAAGGCCATTAGGTGTTGGCGCGGCGCTTGAGCCAGCGCATCAGGCTGCCCACCAGCGGCAGTTTTTCATACAGCTCTTCGGCCGCGTCCCAGTAGTCGCGGTGCAGCGTCACTAGGCCTTGGGCGTCAAACACCAGGTGCGAGGCGCCCAAAATCACCTGTTCCTGGCCCACGCGGTAGTTGCGAAACTGAAAGCGAAACTCCCAGGTCAAAAAACACTGCGCGCCTTGGCGCACTTGCTGCGTCACCACAAAGCGCGGCCCGATCAGGGCCACGAACATGTGCTCA
>CANGHQ010000043.1 GCA_947453585.1 Burkholderiales bacterium
TCATTTCCATGCGGTTGTTGGTGGTGCCCGATTCGCCGCCGCAGAGTTCTTTCTCAGTTCCGTCGGGCGAGCGCAGCAGCGCGCCCCAGCCGCCGGGGCCGGGGTTGCCTTTGCAGGCGCCGTCGGTATAAATCACGACCTGGTTCACTGTTCTGTTTCCTTTTTTGCTACATCTTGCCGGCGCTGGCCGGCCACTACCGTGCTGGCGACGCGCACGGGCTTGGTTTTCCAGGCGGCGCCCAGCAGGCGGGCACCGCGCACCTTCTTTACTGCCACCACCATATAAGCTGCGCCAAAAATCGGCCACCAGCGCGCGCCCAGGCGGTCCAGCCAGGCAAAGCGCTGCAACCAGCCTACGCTGCCCACGGCCGGGGCGTAGCAGCCGTAGCGCACTACTTCTACCTCAAAGCCCAGCAAGCGCAGCCAATCGCGCAGCCGCCACACGCCCAAAAACGCATCTTGCTGCGGCAAATAATCAGGGCCCATAAAGCGCCCCAGCCCCAGCAGGCGCCACAGGCGCTGGCGCGCGCTGCGCAGCGCCCACAGGCTGGTGGGGTTCAGGCCGCAAACCACCACCCGGCCCTCGGCCACCAGCACGCGTTCTACCTCGCGCAGCGTTTCATGCGCGTTGCTGAGTTCCAGGGTATGGGGCAGCACCACCAAGTCCAGGCTGGCTGCCGGAAAAGGCAGGGCGTCAAAGTCGGTGATAAAAGCCAAGGGCACGTCTGGCGTACCCGCCTGCACGTCCATGTTCAGGTTCACGCCCGACGGCAAAGCGGGCATTTGTTGGGTGGCGAGCCAACGGTGCGGCATGCGGTTATGCTGCAGGCCCGCCAGCGTCGGCAATCCAAGTTGCAGCGCGTGGTAGCCAAACATATCGGCCACAGCCCGGTCCATCTGGGCCTGCTCCCAATCAAGCAGGTAGCGCCCCGGCGGCGTCTGTAGCCAGTCTTGCAAACCTATAATTTGATCGCTCATGAAGTTAATACCGCTGCCCGCATTTACTGACAATTACATCTGGATGCTGCACGACGGGCAAGCCGCCTGGGTGGTAGATCCGGGCGACGCCGCACCGGTTTTGCAAGCCCTGGCCGCACAGAGCCTCAAGCTCCAAGGCATTCTAGTCACCCACCACCATCCAGACCACACCGGCGGCGTGGCCGAGTTGCGCACCGCCACGGGCGCCGCCGTCTTTGGACCCTACCGCGAAAACATGCCCGAGCCGCTGCGCCGGGTGGCCCAAGATGAGACGGTCGAGGTGTTGGGCCTGCAGTTTCGGGTGATTGAAGTGCCGGGCCACACCGCCGGCCACATTGCCTATTACTGCGCCGCGCTGGACGGCGCACCGGTGCTGTTTTGTGGCGACACCTTGTTCAGCGGCGGCTGCGGCCGCTTGTTTGAAGGCCCACCCGCACAAATGCAGGCCTCGCTGGACACCCAGGCCGCCCTGCCCGGCGACACCCGCGTGTGCTGCACCCACGAATACACCCTCAGCAACCTCAAGTTCGCGCGCGAAGTCGAGCCTGACAACACCGTGCTGGCCGACTACCAAACCCACTGCCTGGCCCTGCGTGCTGCCAACGTGCCCACGCTGCCGTCCACCATTGCGCAGGAGCGCGCCATCAACCCCTTTTTGCGCAGCAACCAGCCCACCATCGCAGCGTCCACCCAGCGTTTTGACGCCGCGCAAACCGCCAGCCAAGGCGTGTTTGCCACGCTGCGGGCCTGGAAAAACCAGTTTTGATGCACTTGATTGTTAAGGCTTGCCGGACGCGGATCGCCCCACTGCTTTGCGCTTGCCTGCTGAGCGCGGGCCTGGCGCAGGCGCAGACCTATCCCCCTGCCGCTCCGCTGGGCGCCGCCACTGGGTCCACGGCACCTTTAACGGGCAACGGCCTGCAGCCACTCACGCCCCAAGAAAGCACGCCCCAAACCGTGACGCCCCTGGCAACCACCACCGATTTGTGGGAACGCATTCGCCGGGGCTACGCCATGCCCGACCTCGACAGCCCGCTGGTGCGCGACCGCGAGACCTGGTACACGGCGCGGCCTGACTATATTTTTCGGATGACCGAGCGCTCGCGCAAATACCTGTTTCACATTGTTGAAGAGCTTGAGTTGCGCAACATGCCTACCGAGCTGGCCTTGCTGCCCTTTGTAGAAAGCGCGTTTAACCCACAAGCCGTGTCCAGCGCCAAGGCGGCAGGCATGTGGCAATTTATGCCGGCCACGGGCCGCACTTTTGAATTGAAGCAAAACGTGTTTCGCGACGACCGGCGCGACGTGCTGGCGTCCACCCGTGCGGCGCTGGACTACTTGCAAAAGCTCTACGGCATGTTTGGCGACTGGCACCTGGCGCTGGCCGCCTACAACTGGGGCGAAGGCAGCGTGGGCCGGGCGATTGCCAAAAACGAGCGCCTGATGCTGGGCACCGGCTACACCGACCTGACCATGCCCATGGAAACGCAGTTTTACGTGCCCAAGCTGCAGGCCATCAAAAACATCGTGGCCCGCCCCCAGTCCTTTAGCAGCGAGCTGCCCAAGATCGGTAACCACCCGTATTTCCAGACGGTGAGCATCCGCCGCGACATGGACATCACGCTGGCAGCCAAGATGGCTGAAGTGCCGCTGGACGACTTCAAGGCCCTGAACCCGTCTTTGAACAAGCCGGTGATTCTGGCCGCTGGCACGCCGCAGATCTTGCTGCCCTGGGACAGTGCCGACGTGTTCCAGCAAAACCTGGACCGCCTGGCCGGCTCGCGCCTGGCCAGCTGGACCGTGTGGGTCGCACCCAGCACGCTGCGCGTGGCCGACGCTGCCAAGCAATTTGGCATGAGCGAGGCGCAGCTGCGCGAACTCAACAACATCCCCAAAGGCATGTTGATCAAACCCGGCTCCGCCCTGTTGGTAACGCGCGCCACCCACAGCGCACCAGAAGTCACCGAGGCCGTGGCCGACCGGGGCGAAGTGAGCTTTGCCCCCGAAATCGTGCAAGTGCGCAAGACCGTGCGCGCCGCCAAAGGCGACTCGGTGGCCAGCATCGCCAAGCGCTACGCCACCACCCCAGGCAACGTAGCCCAATGGAACAAGGTAGCCGCCAACGCCAGCTTCAAAGCCGGCCAAAGCGTGGTGCTCTACGTGTCCGCCAGCGCAGCCACAGCCAAACCAGCCGCCGCAGGCCCCGCCAAGGCCAAGGCGGCCAAACGCCCGGCGGTGAAGAAGACGCGGGTTGCGGTGTTTAAGAAGCAGAAGGCTTGAGGGTTTGGCGACTGAAACGGACCTTGCCAAACGAGCGGGGTGAGACTCCTGTGGATTGCGCAGCCACCTACCCGTAAGCCAGCCCTCAGGCAGCGCCGTTACAATATGCGCCATGTTTCACGCCCACCCGTTCACCTTGAACAGCGCCATCGCCCCTGCGGCAGATGGCGGTGCGCGTGCAAACACCTCCAAAACCACGACCATTAAGGGCTGATCCAGCTCCGGTTCGTCGTGCGCCCACCGGCCAGACGAGCCGGGCAAACAGCCAGGTCTGGGCATGTTTTAAAACTGAAAGGGCGTTGAAATGAGCAAGTTAGTAGGATTGGTGGGCTGGCGCGGCATGGTCGGCTCGGTGTTGATGGACCGCATGCAGACCGAGGGCGATTTCGACCTGATCGAGCCCCTGTTTTTCTCCACCTCGAATTCCGGCGGCAAAGCCCCTGTCCTGGCCAAGAACGAAACCACGCTGCAAGACGCCTTCAATATTGACGCGCTCAAGCGATGCGAGATCATCATCAGCGCCCAGGGCGGCGACTACACCACCGAAGTCTTCCCCAAGCTGCGCGCCGCAGGCTGGAACGGCCACTGGATTGACGCCGCATCCACCCTGCGCATGGAAAAAGACGCGGTCATCATCCTCGACCCGGTCAATCTGCCCGTGATTCAAAAGGCCCTGGCCGCTGGCGGCAAAAACTGGGTGGGCGGCAACTGCACCGTGAGCTGCATGCTGATGGGCGTGGGCGCGCTGTACAAGGCGGGCTTGGTGGAATGGATGAGCACGCAAACCTACCAGGCGGCCTCGGGCGGCGGCGCGCAGCACATGCGCGAGTTGCTGACCCAATACGGCACGCTGAACGCAGAAGTCAAAGCGCTGCTGGACGACCCCAAAAGCTCGATTCTTGAAATCGACCGCCTGGTCGCAGCCAAGCAGCGCAGCCTGAGCGCCGCCGAGACCGCCAACTTTGGCGTGCCGCTGGGTGGCAGCCTGATCCCCTGGATCGACAAGGATTTGGGCAACGGAATGTCTAAGGAAGAATGGAAAGGCATGGCCGAGACCAACAAGATTTTGGGCCAGGGCCCGGATTTTGGTTCGCTGGAAACCCCGGTGGACGGTTTTTGCGTGCGCGTGGGCGCCATGCGCTGCCACAGCCAGGCGCTGACCTTCAAGCTCAAGAAAAACGTGCCCGTGGCCGATATTGAAGCCATGATTGCCGCCGACAACCCATGGGTCAAGCTGGTGCCCAACAACCGCGAAGCCACCGTACGCGACCTGACCCCCGTGGCCGTGACTGGCACCATGACCATTCCCGTGGGCCGCGTGCGCAAACTGGCTATGGGGCCCGAGTTTGTGGGCGCCTTCACCATTGGCGACCAACTGTTGTGGGGCGCGGCCGAGCCGCTGCGCCGCATGTTGCGCATTTTGTTGGCGGCCTGAAGCGCCACGCGGGCGAACTCCGGGTCATAAATCGCCTGGCGCTCGCCCCATACAAATTAAGTTTTGGTAATAAATATGCTTTACCAGCGATTTGTTGGATGATTTGCAAAGACTTGTCGCCGATAATGGCTTTTTGGCACAAAGATGCCAGGGCTAAAGAGAAAGGCTGGATCCGGAATTGACCGCTCATCAACGTTTTTTGCGCACTTCTGCTGCGCCCGTGGCGGCTGCGCTGATCGCCTTGGGCGCCTGCGACGCCCAAGCACTTTCCATGGGCAAGGTGCGGGTGCAGTCTGCGCTGGGTCAAAGCCTGGTTGCGGAAATTGACCTTGCAGACCTGAGCGAAGACGATGCCAAGTCGCTGAAATCGTCCCTGGCCTCGCCCGGCGCCTTTTCCAGCATGGGGCTGGAGTACAACCCGGCGCTCAACGGCACCCAAATTGCGCTGCAGCGCCGCGCCAACGGCAACCGCTACCTCAAGCTGTCCAACAACCGCCCGCTGAACGACCCGTTCATTGATATCGTGGTGGAAGTGAGCTGGGCATCCGGCCGCATTGTTCGCACCTACACCATCCTGCTCGACCCGCCCAAAGCACAGGAAAGCGCTTCTGCCTCTGGGCTGCCAGCTCCCGTGGCAGAGGCGCCGGTGGTAACAACCGCGCCAGCCAGCTCCCCAGCCGCTGCCCCGGCAGTGCAAGCTGCACCTGTTGCATCCGCGCCAATACTCCAGCCCGCACCAGCGCCTGCGGTGGCAGCCACTCCGGCGGCACCAAAAGCGGCGGCCACGGCGGCCCCCGCCGTGAACCCGCCCACCACTTCAGACTCCGAACGCAAGCGCATTCGGGTGCGAAGTGGCGACACGGCGGGAAAAATCGCCCGTTCCATGGCACCAGAAGGGGTGACAGTCGAGCAAATGCTGGTGGCCATGCTCAGCGCCAACCCGTCCGCTTTTGCCGACGGCAACGTCAACCGCTTGCGCGCCAATGCCGAGCTTGTGACGCCAGACGCGGCGCTTGCCAAGAAAACCCCGCAAAGCCAGGCGCGCCAGATCATCGACAGCCAAAACCAGGACTTCCAGGCCCTGCGCCGCGGCCTGGCCAGCCAGGCACCTGCCGCGCCCGCACCAACCAAGCAGTCCGAGGCAGCTGGCCCGGTGACCAAGCCCACGCCGCCGAGTGCCCCCAAGGCTGCGCCCAGCGACACGCTCAAACTGTCCAAGGGCTCGGTTCAAGACAAGTCGGACAAGGCGGGCATGGAGCAAATTGCCCAAGAAAGGGCCAAGACTGAAGCCAGCGAGCGCGCCCGCGAACTTGCCAAAAACATCGAAGAACTCAACCAGCTGGCCAAAGTGGCTGCCAAGCCCGAACCAGCGGCGGCACCTGCAGCGCCCGCCGCAAGCGCAGCGCCTGCCGCAGCTGTTGCAACGCCTGCCAGCCCGGCGGTCACCTCAGGGCTGCCAATTGCGCCCGCGCCCTCGAAGGGCGACTTGCTCGAAACCGCCATGCAAAACCCGACCGTGAGCGGCCTGGTGCTGGCTTTATTGGGCCTGTTGGCCGGCTTTGGCTGGTACCGCAGGCGACAAGGGCAGCAATCCGGGTCTGCGGCCAAAGCGGGCAGAGGCCAATGGGACAGCACCGCAAGTACTTCTTTTGATGTCGGCGGCGGCGCCCGCGTTGACACCACCGACATCGGCACTGCCACGCTCAGTTCAACCCTGTACCCCGACAGCCAATTGGAAGTTGCCCACGAACTAGACCCCGTGGCCGAAGCCGAGGTGTACCTGGCCTACGGCAAAGATGTGCCAGCCGAAGAAATCCTTAAAGAAGGCTTGCAGCAAGACCCGACCCGGGTGGCCATTCACATCAAGCTCCTGGGCATTTTCGCCAAGCGGGGAGACGCGAAAAGCTTCGAGACTATGGCGCACGAAGTCAGCGCCCTGTTACAAGCCAGCGGCCCCGACTGGGCGCAGGTGCAGGAAATGGGCCGTTCGCTGGACCCGTCCAACCCGCTTTACGGCGCACCATCCGCCGCAGCGCCGCAGGCCGACGCGCCAGATTTCAAGCAGTCGATGTTCAGCCTAGACGCTGAATCGCTGCAAGCCTTGTCAGTTGCTTCCATGGCGCCGGTCGCCGCTGCGGACAAAGCCCCGGCGGCAAGCACCGCACCCAGCTTCGACCTGTCATCCATCGCCCTGGAGCCCCAGCCGGCTGCCCCAGCAGATTCCACGGCCGCAGCCCCCGCGCCCAGCACCGACCGCCTGGACGCCACACTCGCATTGGCGGAGCAGTTCCTTGAAATCGGCGAAAAAGAAGGCGCACGCGCCCTGCTCGAAGAAGTAATTTCAGGCGGAAACGATGCCCTGCGCCAGCGCGCTACCAGCTTGCTGCCCAAGGCCGGATGAAGCCACACGGGCCCTGCCCGACCATGGGCCCCGTGTGCGCATTGCGCTAGGCGTGAGCTACAGCGGCCAGTCCTACCAGGGCTGGCAAAGCCAGGCGTCTGGCCTCACGGTCCAGGACCGGCTGGAGGCCGCACTCGCAAAATTTACCCAGCAACGCGTGTCCACCCTGTGCGCCGGGCGCACCGACGCAGGCGTGCACGCGCTCATGCAGGTGGTGCATTTCGACACCGAAGTTGACCGCGACGCCCACGCCTGGGTGCGCGGCACCAACGCCAGCCTGCCCAAAGACATTGCCGTGGAATGGGCCATGCCGGTGCCCGCCAGCTTTCACTGCCGCGCCAGCGCCACCACGCGGCGTTATGCCTATGTGCTGCGCCAGTCTGAGGTGCGGCCCACGGTGGACGCCGACCGGGTGGGTTGGACGTTTTACCCGGTGGACGGCGCCGCCATGCGCGAAGCCACCCAGTACATCGTGGGCGAGCACGATTTCAGCTCGTTTCGTGCCTCGCAGTGCCAGGCGCTGTCGCCGGTCAAGCATCTGCACGAGATTTCCATCACCCAGCGCGGCGCCTATTGGCGTTTTGAGTTTGAAGCCAACGCCTTTTTGCACCACATGATTCGCAACCTCATGGGCTGCTTGCTGCAAATTGGCCAGGGCAAACGCCCGCCGTCGTGGATGCAAGAAGTGCTGCACGCCCGCGACCGTGACGCCGCAGCACCCACGTTTTCGCCCTCGGGTCTGTACTTTTTAGGGCCGCGCTACCCCGCGCACTTCGGCATTCCAGAGCGGACACCTGCGTATGATTGGCTGCCATGAGCCCCTCTTCCACCCCGACCCGCACCCGCATCAAGTTGTGCGGCATGACCCGCGAGCAAGATGTGGACGCCGCCGTGGCTGCGGGCGCGGACGCAGTGGGTTTTGTGCTGTACGCGCCCAGCCCGCGCTATGTCAGCCCCGCGCGCGCAGCCGAACTGGCCCGGCGCCTGCCGCCTTTTGTGACGCCGGTGCTGCTGTTTGTGAACCACAGCGCGGCCGAAGTAGCCGCCGCCTGTGCGCTGGTGCCCAGCGCCACCGCCCAATTCCACGGCGACGAGAGTGCGCAGGAATGCCTGGAAATGAGCGGGCAAGGCGCCCGACCCTACCTGCGCGCAGCCCGCATTCCCTTAGGTCCTGACGCGGCGCAGTTTGACCTCGTAAAATACGCGCACATTTATTTCCAGGCCCAGGCCATTCTGCTCGACGCTCATGTTGACGGATTTGGCGGCGGCGGCAAGGCATTCAATTGGTCACTTCTTCCTCCAAGCGTCAACGCTCACCTCGTCTTGAGTGGTGGGTTGACTGCAGCAAACGTGGGCGATGGCATCGCGCAATTGCGCCCGCGTTGTAAAACGCTGGGCGTAGACGTGAGCTCGGGCATAGAAGCCGATGCACCCGGGGGCACAACGCTCAAGGGCATCAAAGACCCCGAAAAAATCAACCAGTTTGTCGCTGCCGTACGCGCAGCCGACCAACAACTTGCAAGATTGCTTTAAACACCATGTTTTCTTACCAACAACCTGACCTGGGCGGCCACTTTGGCAAATACGGCGGCAGTTTTGTCTCCGAGACGCTTACGCACGCCATCAACGAACTCAAGGACGCGTACGCCCAGTACCAAAACGACCCGGCTTTTGTGGCCGAGTTCAAGTCGGAACTGGCGCATTTTGTAGGCCGTCCCTCGCCGATTTACCACGCCGACCGCATGAGCCGCGAGATGGGCGGAGCGCAGATTTACCTCAAGCGCGAAGACCTGAACCACACCGGCGCCCACAAAATCAACAACACCATCGGCCAGGCCATGCTCGCCAAGCGCATGGGCAAGCCCCGCGTAATTGCTGAAACGGGTGCCGGCCAGCACGGCGTGGCCACTGCCACCATTTGCGCCCGCTACGGCCTGGAATGCGTGGTCTACATGGGCAGCGAAGACGTCAA
>CANGHQ010000044.1 GCA_947453585.1 Burkholderiales bacterium
ATGGGCCAGCGCTGATTTGCCCCGCTTTTTGCGTCCGATTTCCCTCCAATCTTTTTTTGCGCATGTACAAACTTGTTTTGCTCCGCCACGGCGAATCCACCTGGAACCTTGAAAACCGCTTTACCGGCTGGACCGACGTAGACCTCACGCCCCTGGGCGTGGAGCAGGCCAAAACCGCCGGTCTCTTGCTCAAGGACGCGGGCTACGAGTTCGACGTCACCTACACCAGCGTACTCAAGCGCGCCACCCACACACTTTGGCATTGCCTGGACGCGATGGACCGCACCTGGCTGCCGGTGGTGCATTCCTGGCGCCTGAACGAGCGCCACTACGGCGCCCTGCAAGGCCTGAACAAGGCCGAGCTGGCCAAGCAATACGGCGACGAGCAGGTGCTGGCCTGGCGCCGCAGCTACGACACGCCGCCGCCCACGCTCGACATCAACGACCCCCGCTGCGAACGTGCCGACCTGCGCTACGCCAAGCTGCAACCCGGCCAGGTTCCGCTGACCGAATGCCTGAAAGACACGGTTGACCGCGTCATGCCCTTCTGGAACGAAGCCCTGGCGCCCGGCCTGCGCGCGGGCAAACGCCTGCTGGTGGCCGCCCACGGAAACTCCATCCGCGCGCTGGTGAAATACCTCGACGGCGTCTCGGACGACGCGATTGTGGGCGTGAACATACCCAACGGTATTCCGCTGGTTTATGAGCTTGACGCCAACCTCAAACCCATTGCGCACTACTATCTGGGCGACGCAGAGGCTGCAGCGCGCGCCGCACACGCAGTGGCCGCCCAGGGAAAAGTCGCCTAAAGCCGCTTGCGAAGCGGCGTATTAACGGAAAAAGTATGGGTCAAAAACTGAAAATTGCCGGTTGGATTTCGCTGGGCGTGGTCGCTGGCGCATTGAGCACCGTGTCCTTGCAAACCGTGGCACGCGGCACGCTTGCGCCCATGCCGCTGGAAGAGCTGCAGCAGCTCTCCACCGTTTTTGGCCTGATCAAGAGCGACTATGTGGAGCCGGTGGACGAGAAAAAACTCATCACCGACGCCATCTCGGGCATGGTTTCCAGCCTGGACCCGCATTCCGTGTACTTTGACAAAAAGTCGTTCAAAGAGTTCCGTGAAGGCACGGCGGGCAAATTTGTCGGCGTGGGCATCGAAATCACCCAGGAAGACGGGCTGGTCAAGGTCATCACCCCGATTGAGGGCTCGCCCGCCTTTCGCGCAGGCGTCAAGACCAACGACCTGATTACCAAGATCGACGAAACCGCCGTCAAGGGCCTGAGCCTGAACGAGGCCGTGAAACGCATGCGCGGTGAACCAGCCACCAAGGTGATCCTGACGATTTACCGCAAGGACGAGAACCGCACCTTCCCGGTGACCATCATCCGCGAGGAAATCAAACAGCAATCGGTGCGCGGCAAGCTCATAGAGCCCGGCTACGGCTGGGTGCGGGTGAGCCAGTTCCAGGAACGCACGGTGGAAGACTTTGTCAAAAAGGTCAATGAGATTTACAAGCAAGACCCGAAAATTAAGGGCCTGGTGCTGGATTTGCGCAACGACCCGGGCGGCTTGCTGAACGCCGCAGTGGCTATTTCAGCCGCCTTCTTGCCCGAGAACGTCACCGTGGTATCCACCAACGGCCAAACCGCCGACAGCAAACAGACCCTGCGTGCGGCTGCAGCCGACTACCAAGGCCGCGCGGGTCTGGATCCACTCAAAAGCCTGCCTGCCGGACTGAAAAAAGTAGACCTGGTCGTACTGGTCAACGAAGGCTCGGCGTCTGCCAGCGAAATCGTCGCGGGCGCCCTGCAAGACCACCAGCGCGGCACCATTATGGGCAGCCAGACTTTTGGCAAAGGCTCGGTGCAGACCTTCCGCCCCCTGGGTGCGGACACGGGCCTCAAAATCACCACCTCGCGCTACTACACGCCCAGCGGCAAGTCCATCCAGGCCAAAGGCATCGTGCCCAATGTGATGGTGGACGACACCGAAGAAGGCAGCCCTTACGCCGCCCTGCGCACCCGTGAGGCGGACCTGGAAAAACACCTGGGCAGCGGCCAAGGCGCCGAAGTGAAAGACGAAGCCCGCGAAAAAGCGCGTGAAGAAGCACTGAAACGCCTGGAAGAAGAATCGCGCAAACCGGTGGCTGACCGCAAAGCCCCCGAATTTGGCAGCGACAAAGACTTCCAGTTGGCCCAGGCTATCAAGCAGCTCAAGGGCCAGCCGGTCAAAGTTAGCAAGACGCTGACTGAGCGCAAAGCCGAAGTCAAGGAAGACTGAGCGCGACGTGAAGCGGCGCGCTGTATGACCGAGCGCAGTTTGCAAGACGAGGAGCTGCTGCGCTATTCGCGCCACATCCTGCTCGACGACATTGGCTTTGAGGGCCAGACCCGCTTTTTGCAAAGCCACGCGCTGGTGATTGGCGCCGGCGGCCTGGGTTCCCCTGCTGCCATGTACCTGGCCTGCGCTGGCGTGGGCCACATTACCCTGGTGGATCACGACAGCGTGGACCTGACCAACCTGCAACGCCAGATTGCCCACACCACCGAGCGCGTGGGCACGCCCAAGGTGGAATCGGCCCAAACCACTTTGCAGGGCCTGAACCCGCACACCCAGGTGACCGCCCTGCCCGTGCGCGCTGACGCGGCGCTGCTCGACACCCTGGTGGCCGGCGCCGACGTGGTGCTCGACTGCTGCGACAACTTTGACACCCGCCAGGAGGTCAACGCCGCCTGCGTGCGCCACGGCAAACCGCTGGTATCGGGCTCGGCGATTCAGATGGACGGCCAGATCACCGTGTACGACCCGCGCGACGCGGCCTCGCCCTGCTACGCCTGCGTGTTCCCGCCCAGCGTGGTGCCCGAAGAGACGCGCTGCGCCACCATGGGCGTGTTTGCGCCGCTGGTAGGCATCATCGGCGCCATGCAGGCAGCCGAGGCACTGAAGCTGATCGCGGGCATCGGACAGCCCCTGGCTGGGCGCCTCTTGATGCTCGACGGCCGCAGCATGGAGTGGACGCAGGTGCGCATGGGGCGCAAGGCGGGATGCTCCGTTTGTGGGGACACGCCCAGCGGGCGCTGATGTGGGCGCAGTGCGCTCTTATTGCGCCGCGGCAGGTGTCGCTGACACCGAGGGCGTTTGTGCACCGCCGGGTCCGCCGCTGATGCGGCCGTCCATGGCGAAGGAATAAGTCACACCGTTGGTCAAGCCCGGCAATGTATAGGGCGACGTCAACCCGCTGGTGATCCATGCGTGGTTGCCCGGCGGGTTTTTCATGTCAATGGCCGTAGCTGAGGCCGCGTACATCAACCAGTAGTCCACGCCCGCAGTCGCCGTCCAAGTAAGGGTGACCTGGCCATCGCCGGCCTCGGCCGTAAGACCGCCAGTGGGTGGTGGCGCGGAGCTACCGCTCCCGCCACCACAGGCCGCAAGGAACGCAGCCAGAAAAAGGGCGGTAATTTTGAGGCGCAGGGAGGTCAGGGACATGGTGGACATTTCAACTGGAAAAGAAGCTCGGCTGATTATGCAGGAGCATGGGCACAGCTCGCGGACCCAAAGTCACCGCAACGGACCAAGCCCCAGGCTTATTTATCCGGCCAGCCCCACATAGACGTTTTGCACATCGTCGTTGGCGTCAATGGCGGCCAAAAAGGCTTCCACTTCTTCCAGATGCTCGACGCTCAGATTGGCGGGGTTGACCGGGTTCTTGGGCTTGTAGCCCAGTTTGGCTGACAGCACGGTGAATCCGTGGGCGGGCAAAGCGCGGCTGACCAAATCAAGGTCCGCCGGATCGGTCACAAACACGCACACGCCAGCTTCGTCGGCGGGCTCGAAGTCTTGGGCGCCAGCCTCAATGGCGGCGACTTCGGCGTCGGCGCCTTTGACTGCGGCCTCGGCTTCGATCATGCCCACGTGGTCAAAGTCCCAGGCCACTGAGCCGGACGTGCCCAGCTGCCCTTTGCGAAACAACACGCGCATCTCGGGCGCGGTGCGGTTGACGTTGTCGGTCAGGCATTCCACCATCACCGGCACCTGGTGGGGCGCAAAGCCTTCGTAGATCACATGCTCGAAACTCACGGATTCGCCGGTCAGGCCTGCGCCTTTTTTGATGGCGCGGTCTAGGGTGTCTTTGGGCATGGAGATTTTGCGGGCCTGTTCGACCACCAGGCGCAGGCGCGCGTTGGACGCCGGATCAGCGCCGTTGCGGGCTGCCAGCATGATGTCTTTGGCCAATTTGCCGAAAGCTCGGCCTTTTGCGTTTGCGGCAAGTTCCTTGCCTTTTGCTTTCCACTGCGCGCCCATTGCTCTTCCTTGGTGTAAACGCGCCCCACGGGGCGCTGCTGATGGTGTGTTCAATCCACGATGAATCGGTAGGGGGTTATACACCCCTCAGGCGCCCACAATCCAACCCTCTAGCGGGTCGGTGCCAGCGGGCAAGCCATAGAGCGGGTCGCCCTGGCTGTGGCGCAGTTGCGCCCAAGCCGCTTGCACCAGGCACAAAACTGCGTCCAACGCGTCGCCCGAGGCGTCAGCCACCAGCGCATCGCGCTGCGCGTGGCTTAACTGCAGGCGCAGTTGCCAGCGCGACTGGCCCAGTTCCAGGGCGTTGACCAGGTCTTTGCGGGCGATCAGGCGCTCGGGGGTCTGTTTGGCGCGGTCGTCGCTTTTGTAGCTGCGCGCACCCAAAATTTCGCGCGCCAGCATGCCCGGATAGGCCTCTAGCGCCACGCGCGGGGCGTGCGGTTGCGGTGCTTGCAGGCCGGGAAAGTGCGCGCCTGCGGCCTGGATGAGCGGCACGCCTGCGTGCAGCATGTAAGCCACGGGTGGATTGACCCACTTCATGGACGGGCTGGAGCCCGCCGGAATGTCGGTGGCGCGGTGCGCAAACTTGCCGCCCACCGGGCGCGCATCGCAAAAAGCCGCAAAGTGCGCACGGATGTCGGCGCGCGAGAGCGTGGCGTAGTGGCCAATGCAGGCCTGCCAGTCCAGCGGCCAGCCCAGGCTTTCAAGCAATTCACGCGGCAAACCAAAGGGCAAGTCGAAACCGCCCACCCAGCGCGGCGCGGCTTGTAAAGCAGTGAGAAAGTCCGGCAGGCTGGTGACGCCTTGCAACTGCGCCAGGCGCAGGCGCTGGCCGTCGCAGTGGCCCCAGGCCAGCATGATTTGCTTGCGCCGGCTCGGGGCGCTAGAGAAATCGCAGCCCAGCAGCGGGGCCAGGCCGAGCGGCGCGGCGGATTCAGCGGGGCTGGAAATTTAGGCGCGTCCGATGATGGAGGCTGTGGCCATCAGCTCTTCGAGCAGCGCCAGCGACACCTTGCCCGACACGCTGTAGGGATCAAGCTCGGGCTTTTCGGCGTATTTCAGCAAAATGCTGGCGTTGATCTTGGACATATTGACCTGGCCCATGGTCCAGCCGCTAAAGCGCCGCTCCGAGATTTCTTCGTAATGCAGCAGCACCACGTCTTTGTGGCGCGCGTCGCGTTGGATGTGGCCGTAAAGCTCGCTGACCGCCAAGCGGCCGCCTTCGATAGCCTGCAAAAAGATGCCGCCACCGTAACAAAGAATGCCGGTAATACCCGATGTGGGATTGCCCTGGCGCGATTTGGCCAAAATTTCATCAATAGCCACCGCAGCGGGGTCCACAGCGCGGCTGGCATAGAGCAAACGTACGAGCATGGGTCAGCCTTTCTTGGGGAGGAGCGCCAGAAACTCACGGCGCAAATTGGGGTCTTTGAGGAACACGCCGCGCATCACGGAGTTGATCATCTTGCTGTCCATGTCTTTCACGCCGCGCCACGACATGCAGTAGTGGCTGGCCTCCATGACGATGGCCAAGCCGTCGGGCTGGGTTTTTTCCTGGATCAGGTCGGCCAGTTGCACCACGGCTTCTTCCTGGATTTGGGGCCGGCCCATGACCCATTCGGCCAGGCGCGCGTACTTGCTCAGGCCAATGACGTTGGTGTGTTCGTTGGGCAGCACGCCAATCCAGATTTGGCCGATCACCGGACAAAAGTGGTGGCTGCAGGCGCTGCGCACGGTAATGGGGCCGACGATCATCAGCTCGTTCAAGTGCTCGGCGTTGGGAAACTCGGTGATGGCTGGGGCGTGCACGTAGCGGCCGCGAAACACCTCGTTGAGGTACATCTTGGCCACGCGGCGCGCGGTGTTGCCGGTGTTGTGGTCGTTTTGGGTGTCAATCACCAAGCTGTCGAGCACGCCTTGCATCTTGACTTCTACTTCGTCAAGCAAGGCGGCGAGTTCGCCGGGCTGCACAAATTCGGCGATGTTGTCGTTGGCGTTAAAACGCTTGCGCGAGGCAACAATGCGCTCGCGTATTTTGACGGAAACCGGGGTTCCAACGTCCTCGTCGGGTGGAGTCATGGCAATGGTGATTTGAATGGCAAAAGATCATGTTACCAGCGTTTGAATAGCCCTTGCTCGCTGGAAAAACCCAAGCGGCCATTGGTTTTTTTGCTACCGATTAAATAGCATTTGCCGCCGCTTTCAATAGGCGCGACCAATCAAAAACAAAACCACGCGCATCACGCCCAACGCCACCAAATCCAGGCCGCGCTGCCAGCGTCCGCGCTGCGCGTAAGCGGCCGGATCGACCCGCACCGACTGGAGCTGCAAGGCTTTTAGCAGGCGCTGGCGCAAGAGCATGGCAAACGGACCGTCGCGCACCACCACATTGGCCTCACGCGCGAGCAACAGGCTCAAGGGGTCGAGGTTGCTTGAGCCCACCGTGGCCCAGCGCCTATCCACCACCGCCACCTTGGCATGCAAAAACCCGCCGGTGTATTCATAAATCTCCACCCCAGCGTCCATCAGCACGCCGTAGACCGTGCGGGCGCCGTGGTACTGCATGAAGTATTCGTAGCGCCCCTGCAGCAGCACCCGCACCCGCACGCCGCGCTGGGCGGCATGCACCAAGGCGTGGCGCAGCTTGCGCCCCGGCACGAAATAGGCGCTGGCAATCAGCACCTCGCTGCGCGCATCAGCAATCGCCTTGCGGTAGGCCCGCTCAATGCGGCTGCGGTGCAGCAGGTTGTCGCGCAAAACCAGCGCCGCCCATACGCCGTCTCCAGGCACGGGCGCCGGTGGCGCCGAATGGGGCGGAGCCGGGTGGGGCGCGGCCTGGGCCAGCAGGCGGCGCGCCTGCCTCCACCGCAGGTGCTCGACTTGGCGCGCCAGATCCAGACGCGCCCAAAACTGCTCCATGGCCTGTTGCACTTCTAGCGCCAAGGCGCCGCGCACCTGCACCGCAAAATCCAGGCGCGGCGTCTGCAGCACGCCATAGTGGGGATCCACCAGGTCGTCGAGCACATTGATGCCGCCACAAAAAGCAACCGCGCCGTCCACCACACACAGTTTGCGGTGCAGCCGACGCCAGCGTCCGGGCCGAAACACGCCCAAAAAACCCAGCGGCGAAAAACGGTGCCATTGCAAACCCGCTGCATTAAAGCGCTGAGTCCAAGAAGCCGGTAGCGCCGGTGTGCCAATGCCGTCCACCACCAAGTACACCGCCACGCCGCGCTCTGCTGACCGCACCAGCGCCTGCGCCAGGCGCTCGCCCTGGCTGTCAAAGTTGAAGATATAGGTTTCCAGCCGCACCTCGGTGCTGCTGGCGTCCACCGCAGCAATGACTGCGGCAAACAACTCCACCGCCCCCTGCAGCAGACGCACCTGCTGGTGGTGGTTGAAGTGGGTGGGGCGCATGCTCAAGACGCCTGCAGCAGGCCCGTTGCGACGGTGCAATCTGGGGCCAATGCCGCTTGTGGATCGGCCTCAATCCCCTGCCCATGGGGCTCCGCCCGGATAAGCGACGCGGCCTGCGCAAGCGGCGGCAGCTCAAACTCGGCAATGAGCGGCAAATGGTCGGACATCTTGGTCCATAGGCCGCCGCGCGGCACTTCAAGGCGCAAAGGGCGCAGGCCGCGGGCGTAGACGTGGTCGAGCTGCAGCAGCGGCAGGCGCGACGGAAAAGTGGCAAAGCCCTTTTGGCGCCAAGAAGAAAGACCCGCGCTGCCGAGTTCGCGGTCCAGCATCGGGCCCCACTCGTTGAAGTCGCCCGCCACCAGCAGCGGCGCATCGGGCGCAATTTCGCGCGCAATGTAGCGGCACAGCTGCTGCAACTGGCGCTGGCGGCTGGCGCGCACTAGGCCCAAATGCACCACCAGCACGTGCACGCTTTGGCCATGCACCGTCATCTCGGCGTGCAAGAGGCCGCGCTGCTCAAAGCGGTGGTCCGACATGTCCTCGTGCTGGTGGGCGACCACAGGCCAGCGAGACAGCACCGCGTTGCCGTGTTCGCCGTGGCGCGTGACGGCGTTGGTGCGGTACACGGCGGTATAGCCTTCGGGCGCCAAAAAATCAGCCTGCGGCAAGGCAGGCCAGTGGGCGAAAAACTTTGCCTCGCCCCGGTGCAGCTTGCGCACCTCTTGCAGGCACACCAAGTCCGCGCCAAAGCGGGAAATGGCGTGGCCCAGGTTGTGAATTTCCAGGCTGCGCCCCGGCCCGACACCGCGCACGCCCTTGTGGATGTTGTAGGTCACCACCCGCACCAATTGGCTCATGGCTGCGCCCCCCCATTTGCAAAGCGCGTCAACAGGGCGCAGGCTTCGGCGTTGGACGGCGAAAAGCAGGCATGCGCTGCCTCTTGGTAAGGCAGCCACTGGTAATGCGTGTGTTCGCGCGGATCAAGCCGCACGGGCGTGCCCGCAGGCACTTGCAGGCCAAACAGGCGCTCGGTGTTGAACACCACGCCAGGCGCATAGCGGTGCAGCCAGCGTGGGTAAATGGCATAGACGTTTTCAATCTGCCAGTCTTGCAAATGGTCTGCAAGGACGCTGCTGGGGCGGCAGTCGATGCCGGTTTCTTCCAGCACCTCGCGCGCGGCAGTCAGCGCAAAGGGCTCATCGAGCGTGTCTTTGCTGCCGGTGACCGACTGCCAGAACACGGGCGCTTGCGGATCGGGCTCGGTGCGGCGGATCAGCAGCACGTCCAGGGC
>CANGHQ010000045.1 GCA_947453585.1 Burkholderiales bacterium
GCCGGGCCAAACTGGGCCATGAAGTGGCGCATGCCCGCGTCGCCCCCGGCCAGTGTGTAAATCAAAAAGCTGCCCATAAACGACCAGCGCATGCCCGCGCCAAAGCGAATCGCGTCGTCAATCTCGCCCGTGGTGGCCACGCCGTCGTTGACCAAATGCAGCGACTCGCGCCACATGGCCTCTAACAGCCGGTCGGCGATAAAGCCAGGCACCTCTTTGCGCACATGCAGCGGGCGCATGCCCAAGCTGCGGTAGACCTGCATGGCGGCCTGCACCGCCTCAGGCGCGGTGTTGACGCCGCCCACTACCTCGACCAGCGGCAGCAAATACACCGGATTGAACGGGTGGCCGACCACGCAGCGCTCGGGGTGCTGGGCCTTGGCATAAAAGTCGGTGGGCAAGAGGCCCGAGGTGCTCGAACCAATCAGCACATTGGGGCGCGCGGCCGCGGTGATTTGGGCGTGTAGCGACAGTTTGAGGTCTTGGCGCTCGGGCGCGCTTTCTTGAATAAAGTCGGCGTGCGCCACGCACTCTTCAACGGTGGCCACAAATTTGAGGCGGTCTTGCGACGCGCCAGGCGCCAAGCCCTGCGCGGTGAGCGCGCCCCAGGCTTTGGCAGTGCGTTCGCGCAAGGCGGCTTCGGCGCCGGGGGCCGGGTCCCAGGCGATCACGTCCAGGCCGTGGGCCAGCGCGCGCGCCACCCAGCCGCTGCCGATGACGCCGGTGCCCAGGGCTGCGAAGGTTTTGATGTCGGCAATGAAGTTCATGGTGTCTTGTGTAGTTGGGTTAACAAGCGGATCAGCCGCGTTTCTTGAGGCCCATTTTTTCGCGACCCTGAGCAGGCGTCATGGGCGTGCTGCCCAGGCGGGTGATGATTTCCACCACGCGCTCGGTCAGCGAGCCATTGGTGGCGAGCACGCCTTTGTCCAGCCACAGGTTGTCTTCCAAGCCCACGCGCACATTGCCGCCCAGCAACATGGCTTGTGCGGCCATGGGCATTTGCGTGCGGCCGATGCCAAAGCCCGACCACACCACGCCCGGCGGCAGGTTATCGACCATGGCTTTCATGGTGGTGGTATCGGCCGGTGCGCCCCAGGGAATGCCCAGGCAGAGCTGGAACAGCGGGTCATGCAGCAGCCCTTCCTTGATCATTTGCTTGGCAAACCACAAATGGCCGGTGTCAAAAATCTCCAGCTCGGCCTTGACGCCCAGCTCGGTAATGCGCTTGGCGCCTGCGCGCAGGGCCACCGGGGTGGAGACGTAAATCGTGTCGCCGTCGCCAAAGTTCAGGGTGCCGCAGTCCAGGGTGCAAATCTCGGGCAGCAGTTGCTCCACATGAATCAGGCGCGCCATGGGGCCAATCAGGTCGGTGTTGGGGCCAAAGCGGGTGGGTGTTTCGCCAGGTCCGATCTCCAGGTCGCCGCCCATGCCGGCGGTCAGGTTGACGATGATGTCCACGCCCGAGTCGCGGATGCGGTCCATCACTTCGGCATAAAGCGCCGGGTCGCGGCTGAATTGGCCGGTCTCGGGGTTGCGCACGTGGCAGTGCACCACGGTGGCACCGGCCTTGGCCGCCTCTACCGCCGCAGCGGCGATTTGCGTGGGGGTGACGGGCACGTGCGGGCTTTTGCCAGCGGTGTCGCCAGCGCCGGTCAGGGCGCAGGTAATGATGACGTTGGGGTTCATGCTTTGTACTCCGGTTCTTCGTGGTCAAGGATGTCTTTGAGCGCCGCAAAATGCAGCGCGCTAAAGGCGGTGGGGTAATCGTTCCACTGCGCGCAGGCCAGCGCGGCCAGCGGCTCAGGAATCAGCGCCAGCGGCCGGCCCGTGGACAGGGCCAGCACTTGCAGCTTGGCGGCTTTTTCCAGGTAATAGAGTTCGTCCAGCGCCTGCGCCACCGTGGGGCCGACCACGATCACGCCGTGGTTGCCCATGAACAGCACGCTTTTGCCTGCGCCCAGGAGCCCTGCCACGCGCTGGCCTTCAGACGCATCCAGCGCCATGCCCGCGTAGTCGCGGTCGTAGGCAATGCGGCCATGGAATCGGCAAGCGTTTTGGTCCAGCGCCAGCCATTCAAAGTCTTGCAGGCAGCACAGCGTGGTGACGTAAGCCATGTGCGTATGCAAAATGCAGCGCGCCTGCGGCAGGCGCTGGTGCAACTCGGCGTGCAAATTCCAGGCGGTGGGGTCTGCGGCCGTGGCGGCTTGGGCGTCAGCACTCTGGCGGGCGTCTACGCGCAGCAAGTCACTGGCCCGGATGCGCGAGAAGTGGCTACCCGCCGGGTTGAGCAAAAACTGCGCGCCGTCGTCGCCAAGCGCCACACTGAAATGGTTGGCAATCGACTCGTGCATGTCCCAGCGCGCCGCCCAGCGAAAGGCCGCAGCCAGGTCGATGCGCGCAGATATTTCGTCGGGCAGTGCGGTCATGCGTCCAGTCGTGAAGGAGCCGGTGGGGCCAGCGTGTTGGCGCACTGTAGCCCGCAAGTGGGCAGATTTATGGCACTCGGGCGACGTTTTTTCGGCTTTTTGCGACGATTCTCCGGATTGCTTGGCCATTTGATGGGGTCGGCGGCGGTCCATTTCGCACCGCAAGGCTGCGTGACGCCCCTTGCGCAGGTCGCTTTTGGGCCACAGCCCACCCGCGCGCTGTGTCACCATCGGTGCTTTCGCATTTGCGCACTTATAAGTCCACGCCGCACCATGAACACCCTGAGCAAAAAGTCCCTCACCTGGCCCCTGGCCTCGCTGCTCAGTGGCGTGAGCATGCTGGTGGTGGGTATTGCGCTGCTGACGGTGGCCATTGGCGCGCAGGCCGGGCTGGCCAAGTATTCGGTGCTGGTAACCGGCATGATCATGTCGTCCTACTTTGCCGGCTTTGTCTATGGCACTTACGCCTGCCCGGCGCTGATCCGGCGCGTGGGCTATATCCGCGCCTTTGCCGTGATGGCCTCGGTGGCGTCTGCGGTGCCGGTGTTGCACGCCATTTGGACCAACCCCTGGTTTTGGGGCCTGCTGCGCTTTGTCACCGGCATGTGCATTGTGGGCTTGTATGTGGTGATCGAGAGCTGGCTTAACGTGGTGGCCGACCGCGAGAGCCGGGGCAAGGTGTTTGCGGCCTATATGGCGGTCAGCGGCGTGTCTACCGCCGTGGGCCAATGGCTGATTTTGGTGGGCGACCGTTTTGGTTTTGTCCCTTTTGCGCTGGTGTCGATTTTGTTTTCGTTTGCGCTCATTCCCACCACGCTGACCACCATCCGCGAACCGCGCCAGACCGAAGCGCCGTCCATGAACCTGATGTCACTGTTTGTGATTTCGCCCATAGGCGCTATTGCCGCCATGGGTTCGGGCCTGATCAACGGCACGTTTTACAGCCTGGGCAATGTGTTTGGCGCTGGCGTGGGGTTTAGCGACAACCGCACTGCGGCCTTCATGGCCATCACGATTTTGAGCGGCGCGGCCTTTCAGTGGCCGGTCGGGCATTTGTCAGACCGCTACGACCGGCGCTGGATTTTGTTTTGGATTTGCGTGGCTTCTGCGGGGCTGGCGGCGGTGGGCTTTTATCTGGCGCGCGAATATGAAAACTTTTTGATCTTGCTGGGCGTCTTGTACGGCGCCATGTCGTTTGCCATCTACGGCCTGAGCGTGGCGCACACCAATGACCTGATCGAGCCATCCAAGGTGCTGGAAACCACCGGCGGCCTGCTGCTGCTTTATGGCATTGGCGCCACCATCGGCCCCACACTGGCCGGCGGGCTGATGGACTACATCGGCCCCGAGGGCTTGATGCTGTATTTCGCCCTTGTTTTGACGCTGCTCGCTGCCATCGTCTGGTACTACACCCGCCAGCAGCAGCGTTCAGCGCGCGTGCCCGCGCACCGCTCGGACTACGTGATGATGGACGCCAGCTCGCAAGCCGTGCTGCAGATGGACCCGCGCAATGCACCACAAGCAGAGGCCAGCGACGCTTCAATTACATGAATTGCCCCGTGCACTATGCGCCGCGCCGCCTGTGCGCGGCGTTTAGCATCAAGGCAGCGGGCGTGTGCCCCGGCTATTCCGCCCCATTACTTCCCAGAGAACGTTTGCTTTGCTCGCCATTGAAATCAACCCCGCCAATTCCCGCCCCCAGATCCTGCTCAAACGTGGCACCAGCCACACCACCACGCTCCCGGCCCTTTGGCTGCGTGCACGCAGCCACCACCCCAGCCAGCGCGACACCGTAACCGGCCAACGCCTGGTCAACCCGCACCAGCTTCCCACCGACCTGCATCTGACCCAGGCTGCGTGGATGCCAGCCCAGGGCGCCGCGCAAGCGCAGCTGCACCTGGCGTTTAGCGACGGCTTTGCCGGCGACTTTGACCCGCAAGAACTGATCGCAGGCACCGTGATATCCGAAGAATGCCCAGAACCCCAGCCCTGGACGTCTGACCTGTCACCCCAGCCCGTTTACGCCTGGGACGACCTGGCGCAAGACGCGGTGCTGCACCGCGCGCTGCGCGACTTCATCACCCGCGGCTTTGTGCTGGTGCACGGCAGCCCGACCGAAAACGACTCGCTGCTGACCGTGGCGCGGCGCTTTGGCTATGTGCGCGACACCAACTTTGGCGCATTTTTTGAGGTGTATTCGCGCCCCGGCTCCAACGACCTGGCCTACCGCCCGGTGTCTTTGGGCCCGCATACCGACAACCCTTACCGCACGCCGGTGCCTGGCATTCAGGTGCTGCAATGCCTGCAAAACGAAACCTCGGGCGGCCTGTCCACCCTGGTCGATAGCCTGGCCGTGGCCGCCCAGGTGCGCGCCGAAGACCCCGAAGGCTTTGCGCTGCTCAGCAGCGTGCCAGTGCGCTTTGAATACCGCGACGGCGACAAGGCGCACTTGGTGGCCGTCACCCCCCTGATCGAGCTCGACGGCCTGGGCCAAATGACAGGCGTGCATTACAGCCCGCGCCTGGACGACATTCCGCTCATGTCGGAGGCCGACACCCAGCGCTACCACGGCGCACGCAAGCGATTGGGCGAGCTGTTTGAAGACCCGCAGTACGAGCTGCGTTTTCGGCTCGACCCGGGCTGGTTCATGATGTTTGACAACAACCGTGTCTTGCACGGCCGTACCGCGTTTGACCCGTCTGAAGGCCACCGCCAACTGCAAGGCTGCTACATTGACCGCGACGGCCCGCGCAGCACCTACCGCGTATTGAGCCGCCGCTTTGGGGCCTGAGCCCTGTCCATTTGAACCCCACTTTTGATTGAGGCTCCACCATGAAGCAGGTTGCATTTACCCAGATGAAAGACGGCACGGCCGAGGAATACCAGTTCTTGCAGGCGCTGGAGCACGACTACATCCGCGCCCTGCCCGACCGCCTGTTGACGGCGCTCGAAGGCCTGGGTGACTCTTTGCAGGGCTACCAAATCAGCCGCCTGGAGCATTCGCTGCAAAGCGCCACCCGCGCCGAGGCCGACGGCGCGGACATCGACATGGTGGTAGCCGCCCTGGTGCACGACATTGGCGACGTGCTCGCACCCGATAACCACTCCCAAATGGCCGCCGCCATCCTGCGCCCCTTTGTGCGCGCCGAGGTGACCTGGGTGATTGAAATGCACGGCCTGTTTCAAATGAAATACTACGCGCACCACTACGGCAACAACCCCGACGGCTACCTGGCCTACGCCGACCACAAATGGTTTGACAGCTGCGCCCGCTTTTGCGAGCTTTACGACCAAGCCTCCTTTGACCCGGCCTACCCCACCAAACCGCTGTCGTACTTTGCGCCGATGCTGCGGGAGGTGTTTGGGCGCAAGGCGTTTGATGCGGGGGTGCTGTAGATTTTTGCAGTGCGCTGGGTGGCGAATGGCCTTGGTCAGCCCACGTTTTCAGTAGCCTGCTGCTGGCCTATTTGACTCACCACCGCTTAGGCAAACGCCTTGAGGTGTGAAACACCCGCAATATGGTGACCTGATTGCCGTTGACGATATAGGGCACAAGGTAACGCGTCTTTAGAACCACCAATTCACGGGTGCCTGGTACACGGCCTGGGCGGCCTAAACCGGGTTGCTGTGCGAGTTGGGCCACTGCACCTAACACGCGCGCCACGACCCGGCTGGCCGCTGCGGGATCGTCTTGCGCGATGTAGGTGGCTTCGTCGTCAAGGTTTTGCCGCGCTGTGCGCAACCATTTAATGTTCACCGGCATTCCATTTCAACGCCAGGTCTGCCATGTCTTGGTCGGTGGCGTAGTCGCGTGCGTCGGCTTCCGCAAGGGCGGCCTGAATCTCGGCTAGCTGCCATTCGTTGGTATCCACGTAGGCTGCAATGGCCTCAGCGGCCAAAAAAGACTTGCTGCGCTGGGTAACGTTGGCCAACTGGTCGAGCCGGTTCTTGATGCCGTCTTCTAGACGAATCGTCATAGTGCTGGACATAGGGGATCCTTCGTGTGCTAGGTTGTACACAGTGTAATCACCATTGCGCCGGACCGGGTAGGTGGACGCACTACGAATGAGCCGCTGCGGCGCTTGGCTTTTCCCAGCAAAACGTCCAGCACCAGTTCTGTCGTAACCAGTTCTGTCGTAATAAGAGGTTGCATTGACCAACCCACGACAGCGCGCGAGGATTTATCTAAGTATTTATATAATTGAGGCATGAATTCCCTTCTATTCACCTGCCCGATACAAGCAAATAGGAGCCTGAACCATGACCGAATCCAATATTCATCCGTCCAGTGGCAATGTGTTTGTGGACCTGGGTTTTTCTGAGGGCGAGGCGGCTGTGCTGGCCCTGCGTGCTGATTTGATGGGGCGTTTGCGCCTGCTGGTGCAACAAGAGGGATGGACGCAAGAGCAAGCCGCCAAGCGCTTTGGGGTAACGCAGTCTCGGGTGTCTGACTTGGTGCGGGGAAAGTGGGAAAAGTTCAGCCTGGACATGCTCATTACCCTGGCCGCGCGTGCGGGGCAAAAAGTGGCGATTGAAATGCACGCTTGAACTGTCCTGCCACCCACAAATAGGGCAGCATTTCAGCGGCAATCCGCCTTGAAGCCCCGCGCACGGGGCGAACGCAAGGGCCTGCTTGATTCCCTGGACCGCGAAGTCAGCAAAGTGGGGCGACAAGGCCGCCGCCCCCTCAAGCAAAAACCCCATGCAAGTACCACTGCGCCGCGTCCTTGCCACCCTGGCCTTCCTTGCCCCCCAGCCGGTCGCAGTAAATCCACAGCAAGCCGTGGCGCTGGCTGCGGGCGACAAAGTAGTCGCGCAGCGCGGGCACCTCATTTTCTAGCCAACCGGCTTCGAGCCGCTGCGGGCCGGCCAGCAAGGCTAGCGGGCCGTGAAATTGGGGTTGCGCGTGTTGCACTTGCAGGCTTTGCGGCGTGGCCAGCAGCCAGCTGGGGTAGAGCGCGCCGGGTTCGGTCGATAGCTGCAAATTGGTGGTGGAGCGGGCGACGGACGCCGATGCGAGCGCACCCTTTTTTTCTGCGCGCGGCGTGGCAGGTTTAGCTGCAAATTTGGCCGTAGCTTTGGGCGCAACATCGGGGGCAGCGCAGGGCTGCCAGTGCTGCATGCGTTCGGGCCGGTGTTCGTCTTGGGCGCTGGCGCACAGCACTTGCGCGGGCCCCAGGCGGGCGGCCACGCGCTCAAGCATGTGGTGCAGGCTGTCGCCGCTGCGCACTTCATCCAAGAGCAGGCTGTGGCTTTCGCCCGAGAGCGGCTGGGTGGCCAGGGTGCGCAGGCGCAAATACAGCACGGGCGCGGGCAGCACCACGCGCGCCAGTTGCTCGGCCAACAGTCGCTCCAGATGGCGCAGGTCTTGGGTGGCTTGGGCGGTGCGCAGTTCTAATCGGCCGTAACCGCTGGCGTCGTGGTGGGCGTCTAGGTGCAGCGCGTTGGAGCGGCGCGCGTCGAGTTCCCAGCGCAGTTCTAGCACCAGCACGCCGCGCTGGCGCGCGCGCAGCCATTCCAGCAACTGCGCCAGCAGGCGGCGCGCGCCAAACAGCAGCGCAGACGCCGATTCCACCTGCGCGGCCAGCTCTAGCGGCGCGTCAAACACCTCGGGCAAGCGCAGCCAGGGGTACACCTCGGCTTGCAGTCCATAGGCCCGGTCCAACGCAGCCAGCAGCTCCGCCCCAAAACGGCGCGCCAAGCCCGCACGCGGCAAGGCGCGCAACTGGCCCCAACTGCGGCAACCCAAGCGTTCCAAGGTGGGCAGATGGGCGCGGGCGGCGGGCAAGGCGGCCAGCGGCAGGGCGTCAAGATGAATCGCGTCGCCCTGCATGTGCAGGCCAAGGCCGTCCAATTTTCCGCCCTCGCCGGTGGCACTAAGCGCGCCGCTCAGTGTGCCAGCCTCCGGGGCCGCAACCCACAAGCGCCCCAGCGCCACCAAAGCCGTCGGGCCCTGCGCGCAGCGCAGCGGCGCTAGCGCGGGCGTAAGCAGCTGCTGCAACAAGGCGCTGCGCCCGCCAAACAGGCGCTCGCTGCCCGAGATTTCGAGCACCAGCGCGCCGTCCAGCTCGGCCACCCAGGGCGTGAGCTGCAGGGCGCGCCAGGCCAGCGCGGTGAGCGGATCGCTTAAATGCGGTAAAGCGCTGCCCGCCACCGGCAGCCCCGGCTGCAAGCGCAGCGCCAGCCAGTGCGGCGGCAAATGCAGTCTTGGCGCCGGGCCAGGGGGAAGCGGGTGCGGATCCACAGCACTGACCTTATGGGGCGCGGCCGGCAACACGGCTGCGCGTGCGGCTTGGGGCTGGCTGCGGCGCAAGCACCTGCACACATGCGGTAGCTTGGGGCGCGGCCTGCGGCGCCGGGTTGGGTTGCTGTAAATGGGCCACCGCCAGCAACTGGCGCAGCGCGGGCATGCGGGCCGCCAGGTGCAGGCTGTGCTCTAGCGGCGGGCCACGGCGCTTGAGCAGCTCTAGGCACAAACCGCCATCGGCGTCACTTGAGAGTTGCAGCCGCAGCACGGCGGGCGAGGCGTCTTGGCGGGCCTGGTCGCTGCGCATGACAAAC
>CANGHQ010000046.1 GCA_947453585.1 Burkholderiales bacterium
CGCTCTTCAATCGGCGGGTGGGTGCTAAAGAGCTGGCCTATGCCGCCGGCAATGCCAAAGGCCGCCACGCTCTTGGGCAACTCGGCGGTGTGCAAGCCGCCTAGGCGCGCCAGTGCGTTGACCATGGGCTGCTTGCGGCCCATGAGCTGCGCCGCACCAGAGTCCGCCCGAAACTCGCGGTGGCGCGAAAACCAGGCGACCACAATGGCTGCGGCAAAGCCCAGCACGATGTCCAGCACGATGGTGGTGATGTAGTAGCCCATGCCCGGGCCTGTATCGCGGTCGTCGCCCTTGCGCAAAAAGCTGTCTACCGCGTAGCCGATCACGCGGCTCAAAAACACCACAAAAGTGTTCATCACGCCCTGAATCAGCGTCATGGTCACCATGTCGCCATTGGCGATATGGGCGACTTCATGGGCGATCACGGCTTCGACCTCTTCGCGCGTCATTCCTTGCAGCAAGCCGGTAGACACGGCCACCAGGGCCGAGTTTTTGAACGCGCCGGTAGCAAAAGCGTTGGCATCGCCCTCAAAAATACCGACTTCGGGCATGCCGATTTGTGCCTTGTCGGCAAATTTGCGCACCGTGTCCACAATCCAGGCCTCGTCGGCGTTTTGCGGCTGCTCAATCACGCGCACGCCCGAACTCCACTTGGCCAGGGGCTTGCTGATCAGGAGCGAAATAAACGCGCCGCCAAAGCCCATCACCAACGCGTAACACAGCAAGGCGCCCAGGTTCAGGCCGTTTGCCGTGAGGTAGCGGTTGACCCCCAGCAGGCTGGCCACCATGCCCAGCACCACCACCACCAACACGTTGGTCAGCACAAACAACAAAATACGTTTCATACAAATCACTTTCTACAAGAGACAAATGCCGCGCCTGCACCGCAGGCCTGTGGCGGGCATATTAGGGCCACAGGTTCCAAACGCAAGCGCTGCGCCCCCTTTTAAGCCCAGAAAAACTGCGGCTTTTAGGCGCTGGGGCCCTCGGGCAGGCGCGGGGCACGAAACACAGCTGGGTCGTCATAAAAGCCAGGCTCGGCGTTGGCCGCCCACCAGCCGGGCACGCCCAGCACCGGCAAATGGGCAAAGGGTTTGGCGGCGAGCTTGTCGGCGCTCAGGTCTTGCGCCATCCAGGCGTCCATGGCGGCCAGGCCGGGTGCGCTGGCGTGCACCCGGTACACATGGGCGGTAATGCCCTTGCGCGGCGCCACCAGCTTTTCCAGCAGCGCGTGGCCAAACAAGACCAGTTGCGCCTGCGCCCACAACGGACGCAGGGTGACAAACAGGCGCGCCCAGTCTTTGGCCACCAGCGCGTCCCACAGGGCGTCGGGCGCTTGCAAAAAGGCGGCGTTTTCGTCAAACACGGTAATGCCGTCGCGCGCCGGACCGCGCACGCTGTGGATGCCACTGCGCGCAATCTGCTCGGCCTGCAGCACGTTGAGCCGTGTTTTGGTGTGGGGGAAATGCAGCCAACACAGGCCATTAAAAAAGTCGTGCAAGCCTTCGCGCGTGGGCACCTGGCGCGTGCGGTAGATGAAAGCCTCATAGGCCTCGCCCGCAGGCAGCGCCTGCTGGGGCACAAAGCGCACCGGGCAGGCCGAACCAGCAAGGTTGCCAGGCGCGCCGTGGAGGCTCTGCGCGCTATGGTCATTCAGCGCCGACGCGCTGTCAGCGCCCGCCAGCACTTGCGCGGCCAGCGCCTGCCCTTGGGCGCGCCAGGGCGATAGCCAAGGCGCGGCCCAGTCGATGGCGTCTAGGCCAGGCGCCACTGCAGGGTTTCGCCACCGGCCAGGGGCTTGAGCACCGCGTCGCCAAAGGCGTAGCCCTCGGGCGGCGTCCAGCTTTCGCGGCGCAGGGTGACTTTGCTGGCATTGCGGGGCAAGGCATAAAAGTCGGGGCCAAAAAAGCTGGCAAAGCCTTCCAGGCGGTCAAGCGCACCGGCGGCCTCAAAGGCCTGGGCATACAGCTCGATGGCGGCGTGCGCGGTGTAGCAGCCAGCGCAGCCGCTGGCATGCTCTTTAAGGTGCGCGGCGTGGGGCGCGCTGTCGGTGCCCAAGAAGAACTGGGGCGAGCCGCTGGTGGCGGCAGCAACCAGCGCCAGCCGGTGGGTTTCGCGCTTTAGCACCGGCAGGCAGTAGTAATGCGGGCGAATGCCGCCCTTAAAAATCGCGTTGCGGTTGTACAGCATGTGGTGCGCGGTGATGGTGGCCGCCGTGAGCGGGCCTGCGCTTTGCACGTATTGCGCTGCGTCAGCCGTGGTGATGTGTTCAAACACGATTTTCAGACCCGGAAAATCGCGGCGCAGCGGAATGAGCTGCTGGTCGATGAACACCGCCTCGCGGTCAAACAGGTCCACGTCGGCGTCCGTCACCTCGCCGTGCACCAAGAGCGGCATGCCCGCGCGCTGCATGGCCTCTAGCGTGGGGTAGGTGTGGCGCAGGTCGGTCACGCCAGCGTCGCTGTTGGTGGTGGCGCCGGCCGGATAGAGCTTGACGGCCACCACGCCAGCGTCTTTGGCGCGGGCAATCTCGTCAGGCGGCAGCTTGTCGGTCAGGTACAGCGTCATCAGCGGCTCAAAGTCCACGCCCGCAGGCACGGCAGCCAAAATGCGCGCGCGGTAGGCCAGGGCCTGCTGCGCGGTGGTGACCGGCGGCTTGAGGTTGGGCATGACCACGGCGCGGCCAAACTGGGCGGCGGTGTGCGGCACCACGGTGGCCAGCGCTTGGCCGTCGCGCAGGTGCACATGCCAGTCGTCGGGGCGGGTCAGGGTCAGGGTGGGGGCTGTGGTCATGGCGTGGGGCAATGTCGATAAAAGCGGGGGCAAATTGGAGTTCAGGCGCAGGCGCGCCAAAAGGTTGGGGCTATTGTCCCAGAGCTTGCCCAAGCGCTGGCGGGGGCCGGGCGCGGTGGGTGCGCGTGAACAAGCGCGGGCAGGGGCGCGGGTGTCAGCGCGGGTGGGTGTGCGGCCCCTTGTCAGTCCGCGCGGCTGGCGCGCAGGTAGTCCCACAGCGCCTGCGCACTGTGCGGCGCATCGGTGGCGGGCACGCGCTGGGGCGCGGCGCCCGGGCGGTGCTGCTCGGTAATGTGGGGCCGCTCGCGGTAGGCGCGCACTTCCATGGTGATTTGCATGCTGGCCAATTCCGGCGGCAGGGCGCTGACCAGCTTGTGCGCGAGCAGCTCGTTTTGCACCGCGCTGTGCGGCAAAAAGGCAACGCCATGGCCTTCAAGCGCCATGGCTTTGAGGCCCTCGGCCATGTCGGTCTCGTAAACCCGATCCAAGTGAATGGGCACAGGCGCGCCCTTCAAAATCAAGTCCACCATCTGGCCCAGGTACGCGCCTTCGGCATACGCCAGATAGGGCAGCGGCTGGCCCGGTTTGCCCGGCAGCTGAAACAGCGGCGCGCCGTTGGCATCAGGCTTGGCGTAGGGCGCCACCACTTCCTGGCCCAGGCTGACCATGTCAAAGCGGTCTGAGCCCAATTGGTAGGGTTGCGAAGGGTGGTGGTAGGCAATGAGCACATCGCAATTGCCTTCGGCCAGGCGGGTAACAGCGTCGTGCACATTGAGCGCGATCAGGCGGCTTTTGATGGGCCCGAAGTGCTCGCGCAGGCCCGAGACCCAGGCCGGAAAGAAAGTAAAGGCCAGCGTGTGCGGCACGGCAAACTCGACCACGTCTTGCCCCGGCGCGGTGTGGCCGCGCAGCATGGCGCGCGTGGTTTGCAGGGCTTGCAGCACTTCAAGCGCTTGCTCGTAGAGCGTGGCACCCGCAGCCGTCAGGCGCGTGGGATACGAGCTGCGGTCCACCAAGTCCACCCCCGCCCAGGCTTCGAGCGACTGGATGCGGCGCGAAAACGCGGGCTGTGTGACGTGGCGCAGTTGGGCGGAGCGGCTGAAACTGCGGGTTTCAGCGAGTGAGACAAAGTCTTCGAGCCATTTGGTTTCCATAGCTGAAATTATGAACGCTGGCGGGCGCGGGCCGCCAGCGCACCCTTTTGCGCTCTTTCGCGTGCGTGCAAACTCAGTGCGGGCGCCGACCCGCAGGCCGGCGCAGCGCAGGAACGAAGGCGGGCTCGCTGCCGCGCACGCGCCGAAGCGCGCGCAGCGGCGCCGCAAACCACCAACGAACACAGCCGCGCCAGCGTGGCGCGTTTGTCTGTCGCAAGGCCATTTACTTGACCGCAATCCGGTGCGAACTGCTGCCGGCCTTTTTGGGCAAGTCCAGCGTCAACACGCCATCTTCGTACTTGGCCACGGCTTTGGTGTCGTCCACGTCCGTGGCCAGGGTAAAGGCGCGTGACACCGAGCCGTAGTGGCGCTCGCTGCGCCAGACCTTGCCGTCGGCGTCTTTGGTTTCCATCTCGTCCGCCGTCTGCGCGTCGATCTGCACCAGGTTGCCATCCACGCGGACGTTGATGTGGTCTTTCTTCACGCCGGGCAGGTCGGCGCGCACCTTGAAGTGGCCGTCTTTTTCAGTGACATCGACCCGAAAATCGAGTTCGCTGCCCATGCGCTCGGAACGAAACGGCGCCATCATGCGGCGAAAGACGACGTCAAAGGGATCGCTCAGGTTGCTTTCAAACAAGCTCAGGTTGCTCATGGCATTTACTCCAAAAATATGAAAAGTGGTTAAGGGAAAACAGTGGGACTCGAACTGAAAACCACTGCACCGGAAGCAACATTAATCTTCGCGGCCGCCAGGCTCGGTGCGAAAAATCAACATGTTTGCGCGTGCCCGGCAACTGCTGGGGCAGCACTGGCACTGCTCGGAAACATTGATCTGGCGCAATGCTTTTTGGGAGAAGTCGCGTAGATTGGGTCGGCGCGGTGGCAGCCCTCGCGACAGCAGTGTGGGCGCGGCCAAGGATAAAAAAACATTCAAAGGAATTGCCATGACCAGAACCTGGGTACTGATTGCCGACAACCACCGTGGCCGCCTGTTTGAGCGCCAGGCGCGCGGGCACGCGCTGTTGGAGCTGGCCGACTTTGTCTACCCCAACGACAGCGCCCTGGGCGGCGGGCACCACGAAAGCACCCTGACCAAGGGGCACGGAGCCACCGGCCATGCCGGCACCCAGTTTGAGCCGCATAGCGACCCGCGCGCCAAAGACCGGCGCATGTTCTCGCAGCTGCTGGCCGCGCACCTGAACGACGGTGTGGCTTCGCAGCAATGCGGCGCGCTGGTGCTGATTGCGCCCGGCCCCATGCTGGGCGACCTGCGCCCGCGCCTGAGCGTGAGCGCGGGCAACGCGCTGCGCCACAGCGTGGACAGCGACCTGACGCACTTTGAGGGCCGCGAGCTGCAGCAGCGGGTGGACCAAGCGCTGCAGTTCGTGCACTGAGACGCAGGCACCAAACCCGGGAGTGTTGGCGCTTTACGCGGCTGGTGCGAAGCGCGTCAGCGCGTTGCCCAGCGCCAGAATGGCGGCCTCGTCCAGCGTTTCTTGTTCTAGCAGCGCCTGCGCACCGCGCTCTAGCACCGGCCGGTTGGCCGCCAGAATGTTGCTTGCGCGCTGAAAGCCGTCCATCACAATGCCGCGCACCGCCTCGTCGATCTGGCGCTGGGTGTCTTGTGCCACTGCGGGCGCGCGGGGCGCCAGTGCGTCGGGCAAATCAAGCATGTGGGCGCGCAGCGGGTCAAAGGCAACGTAGCCCAGGCCCTCGTCCATGCCGTAGCGCATGACCATGTCGCGCGCAATGTCGGTGGCTTTGGCCAGGTCGTCGGCAGCGCCAGTGGACAGCGCACCGAGCACCAGTTTTTCGGCAGCCCGCCCGCCCAGCAGCACCGAAATCTTTTGCTCGAGTTCGGCGCGGGTGTTCAGGTAGCGGTCTTCGGTGGGCCGCTGGATGGTGTAGCCCAGCGCGCCAATGCCGCGCGCCACGATGGACACTTTGTGCACCGGGTCGGCGCCACTTTGGGCCAGCGCCACCAGGGCGTGGCCCATCTCGTGGTGGGCCACCGCGCGCCGCTCCTTGGGGTTGAGCACCCGGCTTTTGCGCTCCAGCCCAGCCACGATGCGCTCTACCGCCGCCGTGAAGTCGGGCATGCTGACCTGCTCGGCCTTGCGCCGGGTGGCCACCAGCGTGGCTTCATTGACCAGATTAGCCAGGTCTGCGCCGCTAAAGCCCGGGGTGAGCGCGGCCACTTCTTCGAGGCGCAGCGCGGCGTCAAGCTTGACCTTGCGCACATGCACGCCCAGGATGTCGGTGCGGCCCTTGCGGTCGGGACGATCCACCAGCACTTGGCGGTCAAAACGCCCGGCACGCATGAGCGCCGGGTCCAAAATCTCGGGGCGGTTGGTGGCCGACAAAATAATCAGCCCAACCGAGGAATCAAAGCCGTCCATCTCGGCGAGCAATTGGTTGAGCGTCTGCTCTTTCTCGTCGTGACCGCCGAAGCCACCAAAGGCACCTCTGGCGCGGCCCAGGGCGTCGAGTTCGTCAATAAAGATGATGGCCGGGGCCCTTAGTCGCGCCTGCTCAAACAGATCACGCACGCGCGCTGCGCCCACGCCCACAAACATCTCGACAAACTCGCTGCCCGAGATGGAGAAAAACGGCACACCAGCCTGACCCGCCACGGCTTTGGCCAACAAGGTTTTGCCGGTGCCCGGCGGCCCCACCAACAGCACGCCTTTGGGAATATGGGCTCCCAGGCGGCCGTATTCCTGCGGGTGCTTCAGAAAATCCACCACTTCTTCGAGCTCGTGCTTGGCCTCGTCCACACCCGCCACGTCGGCAAAGGTGACGCCAGTGTTGGACTGCACATAGACCTTGGCGCGGCTTTTGCCAATGGCCAAAAAGCTGCCCATGCCCTGCTTGTCCACCAGGCGCCGGATCAGAAAATACCACAGGCCGAACAGCACGAGCGCGGGCACGATCCAGGACAAGATCTCGCGCAGCCAGGTGCTCTCAAACACCCGCAGGTAGGGCACGTTGAACTTTTCCAGGCGCGCGGCCACGTCGGGCTCGACGCGGGCGGCCACCAGTTGCAGCTTCTGGCCGTTGGCTGCCTTGAGACGCCCCACCACGGTTTGTTCAGACACCGTGACTTCGGCAATGCGGCCCTCGGCCAGCGCCTTTTCAAAGTCGCTGTAGGGCACGATCTCAGACTGGTTGGCGGTTTGCCACAGGTTTTGCAAGAGCAGCAATACCGCCACGGCAAAGACCCAATAGCCAATGTTCCAGGTTTGTTTTTTGTCCACAGTGCGTCTCCGCCAGATGAAAGCCATACAAGGCAGGCGGCGGTGCGCGCTTAAGGAAGCAACCGGCCTGCGACTTCGAAGCTAGGCGATAGCGCGCCGCGCCGCAAGGCGCCGGCACGCGTGCCGCGACTGAATGCGACGTGCCAATGGATTGGGCGTGATCTAGCGCAGTTTTGCAGCGGGCTTTTTGGCGGCCTTGCGCTTGGGCACAGACTTAGGCTTGGGCGGGGGCAGCGCGTCCAGCGTGGCGCGCACGATGTGGTGCAGCCAGTGGTGGTCGTCCCAGTTGGCGGCGCAGAGCAGCAGGTGCGGCCGGGCGCCGGGAAAAGGCGCGCCTTCTGCGGGGTGCGGCATCAGCGCGCGGCCGGGCTCGGTGTCTTTCAAATAAAGCTGTTCATTGCACACCAGGCCCACCGGGCGGCCGTGGTAGTAGAGGCAGTATTCGCCAAACATCTTGCGCGCGCTGCAGGCGCCGCCGCCCTGGGCCAGCTGGTCGAGCAGGTAGTCCATGGTGCTTTGCGATGTGGCCATGGCGGCGTCCTTTGCTGGGCCAGCTACTCGCCGCTTTGCTGCAAGGCCCACATCTGGGCGTAGCGGCCCTGGGCTTGCAGCAGTTCGGCGTGGCTGCCGCGCTCGATGATGCGCCCGGCGTCCATCACCAAAATCATGTGCGCGTCCACCACGGTGGACAGGCGGTGGGCGATCACCAGCGTGGTTTTGTTTTGCGCGACGCGGGCGAGTTCGGCCTGGATAGCGCGCTCGTTGGCGGAGTCCAGGGCGCTGGTGGCTTCGTCAAAAATCAGGATGGGCGGGTTTTTGAGCAAGGTGCGGGCAATGGCCACGCGCTGCTTTTCGCCGCCCGAGAGCTTGAGCCCGCGCTCGCCCACCATGGTGTCGTAGCCAGCAGGCGTGCTGGCAATAAAAGCGTCGATGTGCGCGGCGCGCGCGGCGGCCTGCACTTCGGCCAGGCTGCTGCCGGGGCGGCCATAGGCAATGTTGTATTGCACCGTGTCGTTGAACAGTACCGTGTCTTGCGGCACGATGCCAATGGCGGCGCGCAGGCTGGCCTGCGTCAGGGTGCGCAGGTCTTGGCCCGCTACCGCAATACTGCCTTGCTGAACATCGTAAAAGCGGTAGAGCAGGCGCGCGAGCGTGGACTTGCCCGAGCCCGAGGGCCCGACCACGGCCACGGTTTTGCCCGCCGGAATCTCAAAGCTGATGTCGTGAAGGATGGTGCGCGCCGGGTCGTAGGCAAAGCCCACGTGTTCAAAGCGCACGCTGGCACTGGCCGCGCCTTGGGGCAGTTGCAGCGCGTGGGCGTCGGGCGCGTCGGCAATCTCTTGCTCGCGCTCCAGCAGGGTGAACATTTTTTCCAGATCCGCCAGGTTTTGCTTGAGCTCGCGGTAAATCGCGCCCAAGAAATTGAGCGGAATGTAGATCTGGATCATGAAGGCGTTGACCATCACCAGGTCGCCCAGCGTCATGCGGCCATCGACCACGCCTTGGGTGGCACGCCAGAGCATGGCCACCAGGCCACTGGCGATGATGAGCTGCTGGCCGGCGTTGAGAATGCTCAGGGTGCGCTGGCTTTTGAGCGCTGCTTGGCGGTAGCGCTCTAGGGAAGCTCTGCACAACCCCCGCCACAGCGTGAGTTGACAGTCGAGAATCCACGAAGTGAAAAAAAAAACTCTTTTCCAGCGATTTTTCGGGTGCAATGCCCCTTGTTTGTGGCCTTCTCAGA
>CANGHQ010000047.1 GCA_947453585.1 Burkholderiales bacterium
CAGGCCCCCCAGGACATCAAAAAAACACTGCTGCTGTGGTACCATAAATAGGACGTTCGACCTTTACCATGCTTCCCTCCATTCGCTCCATCTTCGCCGACAGTCCGGTACCCTTGTATTCGCAGCTGGCCGACTTGTTGCGCCAGCGCATCACGCGGGGGGCCTGGCCGCCGGGCAGCAAAGTGCCGTCGCTGGAGGCGCTGGTCGATGAGTTCAAGGTGGCCCGCGTTACCGTGCGCCAGGCCATCGAGATCTTGTCGCGTGAAGGTTTGCTCTTACCCCAGCGCGGACGCGGCACATTCGTGAGCGATCAGGTGCAGTCGCAGCGCTCCCTGGCGCTGGAAACATCGCTGCAAGGCCTGGCCGATGCCTACCGCAATGACAAGCCCGAACTCACCCTGATCGAAGAAGCCGGCGTTCAACCTGTGCTCACCGTTGCTGATGGCCGCGCCGCACCCGCCTACCAGTTCATGCGTCGCGTGCATTCGCGTGATGGCGCGGCCTATTGCGTGGCGGCTATTTACATCGACCAGCGCGCGTTTCGTTTGGCGCCCAAACGCTTTCGCCAGGAAACCGTGGTACCCGTGCTGATGGACCTGCCCGATGTACAGATCGCCTCGGCCAGCCAGACGCTGCGCATCTCCACGGCCGACGTGGAAACCGCCCGCTTGCTGAACGTGCCGGTTAATTCACCCGTGGCTGAAGTGCGGCGGATTTGCCTTTCGCCTGACGGCAGCGTGCTGTACCTGGGCGAGATCACCTACCGGGGCGACTTCATCGAATTTTCGATGCAGCTCACCCTGTGAACCTTTCTCTGGCATCTTCAAGAGTCTTTTTATGAACCTGTTTTCTCGTCGCCAAAGTTTGGCGCTCGTCCTGATCGCTTGCGGCTTTGCCTCGGGCGTGCATGCGCAGTCGTACCCCGCCAAACCCATCCGCCTGGTCGTGCCCTGGCCCGCCGGGGGCGTGGTGGACCTGGCAGCCCGCCAGATGGGTAACCGATTGCAGACCGCGCTGGGCCAGCCCGTGGTGGTCGAAAACAAGCTCGGCGCCGGGGGCAATATCGGCGCCGACACCGTGGCCAAGGCGCCAGCCGACGGCTACACGCTCTTGCTCACTTCCAGCGCGTTGACGGTCAGCACCGCCGTGGGCGCCAAGATGCAATTTGACGCAGTCAAAGACCTGGAGCGTGTGGCGCTGGTGGGCTACGCGCCCTCGGTGTTGGTGGTCAGCGCGTCCAGCAAGATCCAGACGGTGCAAGAGCTGATCAAGGCCGCCCGGGCGCAGCCCGGCGCCCTGAGCTACGCCTCAGCCGGTGTGGGGTCGCCTGCGCACATGACCGGCGAGTTGTTCAAGTCGCGTAAAGACCTGTTCATCTTGCATATTCCCTACACCGGCGCGCCCGCGGCCATGATTGACCAGATTGCCGGCCGCATTGATTTCCATTTTTCCAACGCCGCTGTGGCGCTGCCGCAAATCAAGGCGGGCAAGGTGCGCGCCCTGGCGGTCACTAGCGCCCAGCGCATGGCCGGTCTGCCCCTGGTGCCCACCATGATGGAGGCCGGTGTGGACAAGTTTGAGGCCGACCAGTGGCTGGGCCTGCTCGCACCCAAAGGCACGCCCCCCGAGGTAGTGCAAAAGCTGGCTGCTGAGGTCAATAAAGTGCTGGCCCAAGAAGAATATTCTGTCGCGCTGGCCAACGCCGGCATGGCTGCAGCAAAGCCAGGCAAGCCCGAAGGCTTTGACGCCTACTTCCGGCACGACCTGGCGCAGTGGGCTGCGGTGGTCAAGTCCGCCGGAATCAAGCCGGAATAAAGTCGCAAAACTCAGATGAAGCCTTCACAGCCCAATATCCTGCTGGTCATGGCCGACCAGCTGGCGGTGCCCACCTTGCCTTTTCATGGCCACCCGCTGGTGCAGGCGCCGCACTTGAGCCGTTTGGCGCACAACGGCGTGGTGTTTGACAGCGCGTACTGCAACTTTCCGATCTGCGCGCCTTCACGCTTTTCCATGCTCTCAGGCCGCTTGCCGCATTCGATTGCGGCCTACGACAACGCCAGCGAGTTTCCCGCCGCCATGCCGACCATGGCGCACTACCTGCGCCACGCGGGCTACCGCACCATTTTGTGCGGCAAGATGCACTTCATCGGCCCCGACCAATTGCACGGCTATGAAGAGCGCCTGACCACCGACATTTACCCCGCCGACTTTGCCTGGACGCCTGACTGGCTCAAGGGCCCGGCCTACCGCCCCACCGGCGTGAGCATGCGCCCGGTATTAGAAGCCGGCCCTTGCGTGCGCAGCATGCAGATCGACTATGACGACGAGGTCGAATACAAGGGCGCGCAGTGCCTGTACGACCTGGCGCGCGCGCCGCAAGACAAGCCGTTTTTCTTGACCGTTGCGTACACCCATCCGCACCCGCCTTTCGTGGCTCCGCAGCGCCATTGGGATTTGTACCGCGACCAAGACATTGACGACCCGCGCGTGCCGCCCATTGCCTTTGAAGACCAGGACGAACACAGCCAATGGCTGCACGTGGCGCACGCGCAAGACATTTACAGCGTGTCACCCGAACAGGTGCGCCGCGCCCGCCACGCCTACTACGGCATGGTGAGTTATGTGGACGAAAAAATCGGCCGCATTCTGGATGTGCTGAAAGAAACCGGTCTGGACGAGAACACTGTTGTGGTGTTCTGCGGCGACCACGGCGAGATGCTGGGCGAGCGCGGCATGTGGTTCAAGCAAAGCTTTTACGAGTCTTCGGTGCGCGTGCCGCTCATTGTGTCCATGCCCAAGCGCTTTGCGCCTGCGCGCGTGGCCGCGCATGTGTCGCTGGTGGATTTGTTGCCCACCTTCATGGACCTGGCCTGTGACGGCCATCCGCCTGCGCCAGTCGGGCCACTGCACGGCAGCAGCCTCTTGCCATTGCTTATTGGCACCGAGTTGGGCGCCGAGCGCTGCGTGGTGTCGGAATACAGCTCGGAAGGCGTGTGTGCGGCCTCAAGGATGGTGCGCCAGGGGCCGTGGAAATACATCTTCACCCACGGCTTGGCGCCCATGTTGTTCAATCTGGCCGAAGACCCGGACGAACTGACCAACCTGGCCGGTCAGCCCGCCCACGCCCATACCGAGCAGCGCCTGCATGTCCGCCTGGTACAAGACTGGGAGCCCGCCGAAGTGCATGCCCGCATTCTGGCCAGCCAGCGCGAGCGCCTGTTTCTGGCCGAGGTGGCCAACACGTCCAGCAAAACGCCCAACTGGGCTTACCAGCCCTTTGTGGACGAGAGCCAGCGTTTTATTCGTGGCTCGGGCACGGCGGGTCCGACCAGCGTCAAGGCGCGGGCGCGCTTTCCGTTTGTGGAAGCTGCGCAGCCGGACTTACCGGCGGGCGGCGTGAAATAAAGCTGCAGGTTGGCGCAGCCGCCCTGGCTGCTCTCGCAGCGCAGGCGCGCGGCGCAGCCCGTGCGGGCCCCTTGCCTAAAGCAGCCCCGCCTGCGACACAAACTTCGGGTTCATATACGCCTCCAGCGCCTCGGTGCCACCCTCGGAACCGTAGCCTGAATCCTTGACCCCGCCAAACGGTGTTTCCGGCGTGCCCAGGCCCAAATGGTTGATGGTGATCATGCCGGTCTCAATCGACGCGGCAATCTGCTGCGCGGTGCGTGCCGAGCGGGTCCAGGCGTAAGCGGCCAGGCCAAAGGGCAGGCGGTTGGCCTCGCGCACCGCGTCGTCAAAAGTGGCAAAGGGGTTGATGAGCGCCAGCGGGCCGAAGGGCTCTTCGGTCATGGCGCGCGCCGTGGTCGGCAGTTCGGTGATCACCGTAGGCGCCCAAAAGTTGCCCGCGCTGCCCACAGGCACGCCGCCGGTGTGGATGTGCGCGTTTTGCGCGCGTGCATCGGCCACCAGGTTTTCCATGGCGGCCTTGCGGCGCGGGTTGGCCAGCGGGCCCATGGTCGTGCTCGCCTCAAGACCGCTGCCCACTTGCAGCTTTTCGGCGTGCATCACGAACTGCGCGACAAAGTCTTTGAAGACGCCTTCTTGCACCAGAAAGCGTGTGGGCGACACGCACACCTGACCGGCATTGCGAAACTTGCTCGCCACCATGGTCTTGGCAGCGAGGGCCACGTCAGCGTCATCAAAAATCACCACCGGCGCGTGGCCGCCGAGTTCCATGGTCATGCGCTTCATGTGCAGGCCGGCCATGGCGGCGAGTTGCTTGCCCACCGGCGTGGAGCCGGTGAACGAGATCTTGCGAATAGCCGGGTGCGCGATCAGGTAGGACGAGATATGCGCCGGGTCGCCATAGACCAGGTTGACCACGCCTGCAGGCACGCCTGCGTCAATAAAGGCCTGGATCAGCGCAGCCGGTGAGGCCGGGGTTTCTTCGGGCGCCTTGACGATGATGGAGCAACCGGCCGCCAGCGCCGCAGAGAGCTTGCGCACGATCTGGTTGATCGGAAAGTTCCAGGGCGTGAATGCGGCCACCGGGCCCACGGGCTCTTTGATCACCAGTTGATAAACGTCGTGCTGCCGCGCCGGAATGACCCGGCCATAGGCGCGCCGGCCCTCTTCGGCAAACCAGTCAATGGTGTCGGCGCCCGCCAGAATTTCTACCCGCGCCTCGGCCAGCGGTTTGCCTTGTTCGAGCGTCAGCAGGCGAGCCACGTGCTCTACGCGGTCGCGCAGCAGTTGCGCGGCTTTGCGCATGGTCTTGTAGCGCTCAAACGCGCTGATGCGCTTCCACACCGCAAAGCCGCGCTCGGCAGCCGCGGCCACTTCTTCCAGGTCCGAAGTTTCTGCGCAGGCCACCTGGCCCATCACGGTGCCGGTGGCGGGGTTGTGCACGGGCAGGCTGCGCGCGCCTGCGCCCTCGCGCCAGTGGCCGTCGATGTAAAGCTGGATGGTGGGGTAGTCGTTCATGTTTGGATTGGAGTGGAAAAATAATGGTGGAAAGCAGGGAGCGTAAAGGCAGATGTGGGTGGACGCGGCAACCGCCGGGACACTCGGTTCAGGCAGCGTCTTCGAGCAACATGGCCGCGCCTTTTTCGCCAATCATGATGGCAGCGGCATTGGTGTTGGTGGACACCATGCGCGGCATGACGGAGGCGTCAATCACGCGCAGGCCATCGACGCCGCGCACCCTTAAGCGCTCGTCCACCACCGAGGCCGCATCGCCACCCATGCGGCAGGTGCCCACCGGGTGGTAAACGGTGCCGCCTTTATGCCGGGCAAAGGCTTCCAGCGCCTCGGTGCTGGTCACGCCCGTGCCGGGAAAATGCTCTTCACCGGTGACCAGGTGCTTGAAGGCAGGCTGGGCATAAATCTCGCGCAACTGGCGCAGCCCGGCTACCAGCACGCGCGCGTCTTGCGGGTGCTGCAAATAGTTGGACACGATGCGTGGCGCCGCCAACGGGTCGCCCGAGCGCAGGTGCACGCTGCCGCGCGAGAGCGGCCGGCACTGCGTGGCCGACGCGGAGAAGCCCGAGAAGCGGTGCAGCGCGTCGCCCGGCTTGTCCACCGACAAGGGCATCACGTTGAACAGCACATCAGCACGACCGCCTTCGGCGTATTCGGTGCAGGCCAAACCTCCCACCTGACCGGCGCCCACGGTCAAAGGGCCGCGTTTCTGGAACAGCCACTGCGCGCCCATCTGCGCCAGCCGCCAGGGGTTGCGAATATCGTCATTGAGCGAATGTTTTTTGCGCAACTTGACGATCACCCGCGCCTGGTAATGGTCTTGCAGGTTTTCGCCGACTTCGGGCGCGTCCACCTTCACCGCAATGCCGTGCTGGCGTAACAGTTGCGCCGGGCCAATACCAGAGAGCTGCAACAGTTGCGGCGACTGCAAGGCCCCGGCCGCCAAAACCACTTCGCCATCGGCGCGCGCTGACTGTCGGGTTCCACCCTGGATCCATTCCACGCCCACGGCGCGTCCTTTATCCTGCAAGACTTGGCTGACGTGGGCGCCCGTGACCACCGTCAGGTTGCCGCGTTGGCGTGCCGGGGTCAAAAAAGCCGTGGCCGCGTCGCAGCGCCAGTGGCCGCGCAGGGTGAGTTGGTAGCGTCCCATGCCGTCGGTCTGTGCGCCATTGAAGTCGGGCGTGCGCGGGTGGCCGGCTTGGGCGGCGGCGTCCAGCCAGGCTTCGCAATAGGGGTGGTCGTTGCGCAGGTCAGACACGCCCAATTCGCCTGCGCCGCCATGAAACTCATTGGCGCCGCCGTCATAGCGCTCAGAGCGTTTGAAGTAGGGCAGCACGTCGCGGTAGCTCCAGCCGGTCGCGCCCAGCGCGGCCCAGTCGTCGTAGTCGGCGCGCTGGCCGCGGATGTAGAGCAGGCCGTTGATGGCGCTGGAGCCGCCCAGTACCTTGCCGCGCGGCCAGACCATGGCGCGGTGGGCGGTCTCAGCTTGTGCTTCGACAGGGAATTGCCAGGAAAAGCGCTTGTCGTTGATGGTGCGAAAGTAGCCTACCGGCAAACGCAACCAAAACCCTTGCGATGGCCCTCCGGCTTCGAGCAGCAAGACGCGGCAGGCCGGGTCGGCGCTCAGGCGGTTGGCCAGCACGCAACCGGCAGATCCGGCGCCGACGATGATGTAGTCAAAACCCTGGTTTAACGGCGATGTGTTCATGGTGGGCGGGCAGGGTGGCGCGAGCGGCGACAGTGGCAAAGTTCATAGAACTCAGTACGCTGCGCAGACGAAAGGTATTATATGCCATACGTTTAGACTATTCGCCATGAAACTAGCCCCCTTGCCCTCGTCCCAGTCCGCGTCCAGCACGCTGTCTTTGCGCCTGATCAGCCTACAGGCCTTCGTGCTGCGTTGCCCCAGCCCGGTGCCGGTGCGCACCTCGTTTGGCACCATGCATGACCGCCCGGCGGTGTTTGTGCGGGCCGAAACAGTGGATGGTGCCGTGGGCTGGGGCGAGATCTGGTGCAACTTTCCGGCCTGTGGCGCCGAACACCGCGCCCGCCTGCTCGACACCGTGGTCGCGCCCTTGCTTTTAAACCACGACTTTGGCGACCCGGCCCAGGCCTACGCCCACGCCACGCGCAAGACCGAAGTGCTGGCGCTGCAAAGCGGCGAGCCCGGCCCGATGGCGCAGGTGATCTCGGGCGTGGACCTGGCGCTGTGGGACTTGTGCGCCCGCCGCGCCGGCTTGCCGCTGTTTCGCCTGCTGGGCGGGCAACAAGCGCGCGTGCCGGTCTACGCCAGCGACATCAACCCTGAGGGCGCGCTGGCGGTGGTGCAGAGCAAACACGCCCAGGGCTACCGCGCTTTCAAGCTCAAGATCGGTTTTGACGATGCGCAAGACATTGCCAACCTGGCAGCGCTGCGAAGCTGGCTAGGCCCCGAGGCGGCACTGATGGCCGACGTCAACCAGGCCTGGGACCTGCCCCACGCACTGGCCATGCTGCCGCAGCTTGGCGTCTATGGTCTGGGTTGGCTGGAAGAACCCCTGCGCACCGACAGCAGCCTGGCCGATTGGCAGCAATTGCGGTCGCAATCCGGTATTCCCTGGGCCGCCGGTGAAAACCTCATCGGCGCGCCCCGCTTTGAACAGGCTCTTCAAAGCCAGGCCTTTGGCGTGCTGCAGCCCGACATTGCCAAGTGGGGCGGCATTTCAGGCTGCTGGCCGGTGATCCAAACCATCCGCGAAAGCGGTGCGCGCTTTTGTCCGCACTACCTGGGCGCGGGCATTGGCCTGATGGCTTCAGCCCATGTGCTGGCGGCTGCTGGGGGCGACGGCCTGTTGGAGGTGGACGCCAATGACAACCTCTTGCGCAGCTTGCTGGCGCCGCCCTTTGCGCAGGTGGTGGACGGCTGCATCACGCTGGACGAGACGCCGGGCATTGGTGTGACGCCCGATATTGCGGCCCTGCAGCTGGCTTGCAGCCCCGCGCCTGCCCGCGCTTAGCGCACGGGCCTGCGCGTTCAGGCCTTGGCCTGCAGCTTGTCCTGGGTCTGGGTGTCAAAGTCGCTGGCGTCGTGGCGCTCGTGCAGCTGCGTCTCCAGCGGCCCCATCACGCGGTTGACCATGCGGCCCCGGCGCACGGCTGGGCGCTTGGCAATCTCATCGGCCCAGCGGATCACATGGGTGTATTCCTGCACCTGCAAAAACTCGCCGCCTTCGTACAACTGGCCCTTGGCCATGCCGCCGTACCAGGGCCAGATGGCGATGTCGGCGATGGTGTAGTCGTCTCCGGCAATAAAGCGGCTCTCGGCCAGGCGGCGGTTGAGCACGTCGAGTTCGCGTTTGACTTCCATGGCAAAGCGGTCAATCGCGTACTCGATCTTGAAGGGTGCATAGGCGTAAAAATGGCCAAAGCCGCCACCCAGATAAGGCGCACTGCCCATTTGCCAGAACAGCCAGGACATGCACTCGGCGCGTAGCGCCGGGTCGGTGGGCACCAGGGTGCCAAATTTTTCAGCCAGGTACAGCAAAATCGCGCCCGACTCAAACACCCTCACCGGCGAGTCGCCATTGCTGTAGTCCAGCAGCGCCGGAATTTTGGAGTTCGGGTTGGCCGCCACAAAGCCGCTGCCAAACTGCTGGCCTTCGTTGATGCGGATCAGCCAGGCGTCGTATTCGGCGCCGCTGTGGCCCTGGGCCAGCAGCTCTTCGAGCATCACCGTGACCTTGACGCCGTTGGGCGTACCCAGCGAATAGAGCTGCAACGGGTGCTTGCCGCGCGGCAGGGCTTGCTCGTGCGTAGCGCCCGCCACGGGGCGGTTGATGTTGGCAAAACGCCCGCCATTGGCTTTGTTCCAGGTCCATATTTTGGGAGGGACGTAATCGGTGGTGTTAGACATGTGTTGCTTTCAAAAAGGGGGGCGCTTAAGCGACTGACGTGTCCTTGGCGATCTTGGCGGCGATATAG
>CANGHQ010000048.1 GCA_947453585.1 Burkholderiales bacterium
CACCGTCAAAAAGACCTGGCCGCTGGCTTGCTGCGCCGGGGTGTTCAGGGCAGAGACACACAAGGGTTCGATAAAGCTGTCCATCACCTGCGGGCGTATGCCCACGCACAACTCGGCCACGGTGGCGGCGGCGCTGCATTCAAAGTGGGCACGCTGCCAGCGGCGCAGCGCCTTCAGGAGCGACCATTTGTCGCCCAGGCTCCAGCCGCGCGCGCCCAACACACCAGCCAACTGGTTCCAGGGCTGGGGCCAGTCGGGCAGGCGCAGGCCGCTGCCGTCCGGAAACTGCAGCGTCAGGGGCAGGCGCAGCAGCAGCTCGGCAGGGTCTAGGCCCACGGTGCGCATCAAGTCCAGGGTTTCGCGGTAGCCGCCAATCAAGATGTGCTGGCCGTTGTCCAGCGACGGTGTGCTGCCGTCGGGCAGGCTGTGTGTCACGTCGGGCGCCAGCGTGCGGGCCCGCCCGCCCAGGCTGCGCGTGGCTTCTAGCACGGTGACCCGGTGGCCGCCCTCGGTGGCGCCCACGGCGGCTGCCAGACCGGCCCAACCGGCACCGACAACGCAGACCTTTTTGCTTTTCAAAGCAGCCCCAGCGCCTGGACTTTCCAGGCCAGCCAGAGCTTGCGCAGGGGCGTGAGCCGCACGCGGCGCTCCAACACCGGAAAATTCTGCGCCTCAATCTCGCGCAGCAGGCTGCGGTAAATGCTGGCCATCATCAGGCCGGGCTTTTGGCTGCGGTGGTCGGCCTCGGGCAGCAGGGCAAAGGCCTCGTCGTACAAGGCATGCGCGCGCTGGGCCTGAAAGGCCATCAGCGCCTGAAACCGCTCAGACGGCACGCGCTTGAGAATCTCGTGCGCCTTGACGTCAAAGCGCTGCAACTCATTGACCGGCAGGTAAATGCGCCCGCGCTGCGCGTCTTCGCCCACATCGCGGATGATGTTGGTCAGCTGCAGGGCCTGGCCCAGGGTGTGGGCGTAGGTGGTGGTTTGCGCTTGGGTCTGGCCAAAAATCGCAGCTGCCACTTCGCCCACCACGCCAGCCACCAGGTGGCAGTAGCGTTGCAGGTTGGGGTAGTCCAGGTAGCGGGTTTGCTCCAGGTCCATCTGGCAGCCTTCGATCACGCTTTGCAGGTGGTGTTGGGCAATGCCGTACTTGGCGGTATGCGGCATGAGCGCCTGCATAACGGGATGGCTGGGGCGCCCGGCGTAGGCCTGGGCCACTTCGGTACTCCACCACGCGAGCTTGGTGGCGGCAACACCCAGGTCCACCGCGTCGTCCACCACGTCGTCCACCTCACGGCAAAAGGCGTAAAACGCCGTGATCGCCGCGCGCCGGGGCGCAGGCAAAAACAAAAATGCGTAATAGAAACTGCTGCCCGAGGCAGCAGCCTTTTGTTCAACGTACTGCGCCGGTGTCATGGGCTTATTGTCGCTCAGGTGTTCTGGCCTCTTGGCTCACATCCATAGCGCGCGCCAGAGCAGCAGCGGCGCGTCCCAGGGGCGCAGGCGCGGGCGCGTGTGCAGCACCTGGCCGCCCAACCCTTCTATCTTGTCCAGAATGCGCAAGCCGCCTTGCACCACCAAGCGCAGCTCCCACCCGGCACGCCCGGGCACCCGGTGGACCAGGGCGGCGCTGCGTTCCATGCGGCTGCGTGCGCTGTGGGCGCATTGCGCAATCAGCGCATCGGCGCGCTGCGCTTGGGTCGGGTCTTGCAGGTCCGCCGTAGTCAGCTTCCATTGGGCGCAAGCGTCTTGCGGAAAGTAGCAGCGCCCGCGCGGCAAGTCGCGGCTGGGGTCTTGCCAGAAGTTGATGAGTTGCAGGGCGCTGCAAATACCGTCGCTCCAGGCTAGCGCCTGCGCGTCCGCCACGCCATACAAATGCAGCAGCAAGCGCCCCACCGGGTTGGCAGATCGCTGGCAATAGTCCAAGAGCGCGGCCTCGTTGGCGTAGCCGGTGCCGTCGCGGGTTTTTTCAATATCCTGCACAAAGGCGTCCAAAAGCGCGTGCAGCAGCTCTGGCGGCAAACAGTGGGCGGCAATCGCCTGGCGCAGCGGCCCAAACACCCAGATCCAGCGTCCGTCTGCGGCCACCTGGCCCACACAAGCCAAATCCAGCGCAGCGCGGTAGGCCTGTAAATCGGCCAGACGCTGCGCGGCACTTGCGTCACCCTCGTCGGCCAGGTCGTCGGCGGTGCGGGCGAAGTGGTAAATCGCGGCAATGGGCGCGCGCAGGTGCGCGGGGCACAGCCAAGAGGCTACGGGGAAATTTTCGTAATGGGTGATCGGCGTGACCGCCGGTGTGGGCGGCTGGCCCTGGGGCTGCGGGGGCGGGGCAGGGGGATGGGGCAGCGGCATGGCGGCATTTTGCCTTGGCCGTCGGCCAATGCCCTGTGCGACGAAAGGGGCAAAAACCTGCAATTCGGCGAAAACGCCAGCTGGGCTAAAATTAATAACCCGCCGGTCAGTATTTCGCACTCACCGGCACGCCCCCGATTTATCCAACGTGTTTGCATTGCTTTTATGAACCCAACGTCCTTCCTAACTCGCCTGGCCCTCATTGCGGCTGTTGCCGCCCTGGCCGCCTGCAGCAAACCCGCGCCCCCCGAAGAACCCGTGCGCGCCGTCAAGGTGGTGGTCGTGGCCGCAGACGGCATTCGCTCTGGCTATGAATACGCGGCCGAAGTGCGGCCCCGCACCGAGTCGCGCCTGGGCTTTCGGGTGGGCGGCAAGCTGCTGCGCCGCATGGCCGACGTCGGTCAGCACGTAAGCGCAGGCCAAGCGCTGGCGCAGCTCGATGCGCAAGACTTCAAGCTTTCGGTGGACGCTGCGCGTGCCCAGTTGTCTGCCGCCGTAGCCAACCGTGACCTGGCTTCGGCCGATTTCAAGCGTTACAAAGACCTGCGCGATCAAAACTTCATCAGCGCCGCCGAGCTCGAGCGGCGCGACGTGGCCCTCAAGGCCGCCCAGTCGCAGTTAGACCAGGCGCAGGCGCAATTCGCCGCCCAGGGCAACCAAAGCGCTTACACCACGCTGGTGGCCGACGCGGCAGGCGTGGTTACAGCGGTAGACGCCGAGCCCGGCCAGGTGCTGGCGGCAGGCACGCCGGTGGTGCGCATTGCCCAAGACGGCGCGCGCGATGTGGTGTTTTCGGTGCCCGAAGACAAGGTGGGCCAGATGAAACTGGGCTCGTCCGTGGAAGTGCGGGCCTGGGCCAGCACCGCAGTTTACCAGGGCAAGGTGCGCGAGGTGTCCGCCAGCGCCGACCCGGTGACCCGAACTTTTGTGGTGAAGGTGGCGCTTACCAGCGCCGACGTGCTGCCGCTGGGCACCACGGTGTCGGTCTTGCCCCAGGCCTTGGACCGTTCGGGCCCGGCCGTCATCAAGTTGCCCACCAGCGCCTTGCAGCACGATGGCACGGCAGTGGCGGTGTGGGTGCTGGAGCGCGCCAGCATGACGGTGCGCCTGCAGCCCATTGCCATTGCCACGGCCGACGGCAACGATGTGGTGGTGGCCAGCGGCTTGCAGCCAGGCATGGAAGTGGTGGCGGCCGGCGTGCATGTGCTCTCACCCGGCCAAAAAGTAACGATATACCGCGAAAAGGCCGCTGCCTCCGCTGCGCCCGCATCGGCAGCCAAGTGAGCCCGGCATGAAACAAGACACTCCCAAAGTAGGCTTCAACCTGTCGCGCTGGGCGCTGGAGCACGGCGCGCTGACCCGTTATTTGATGCTGGTGCTGCTGGTGCTGGGCATGGCCTCGTACTTCCAGCTCGGGCAAGACGAAGACCCACCTTTCACCTTTCGGGCCATGGTGGTGCGCGCCTATTGGCCGGGCGCCACGGCGCAGCAAATGGCCGAACAGGTCACCGACAAGATGGAGCGGGCGCTGCAGGAAGTGCCTTTTGCCTACAAGATTCGCAGCTTTTCCAAGCCGGGCGAGACCACCGTCTTCTTTGAAGTCAAGGATTCGACCAAGGCCGCCGAGGTGGCCAATCTTTGGTACGTGGTGCGCAAAAAGCTCGGCGACATGCGCTACACCCTGCCCGCAGGCGTGCAAGGGCCGTTTTTCAATGACGAGTTTGGCGACGTCTATGGCGTGATCTACGCGCTGGAATCCGACGGCTTCTCGGACGTGGATGCCAAGGACGCCGCCGACGATATCCGCCAAAAACTGCTGCGCGTGCCAGACGTCAACAAGGTCGAACTGTTTGGCGTGCAGGACGAAAAAATTTACATCGAGATTTCGCAAAAGCGCCTGGCGCAACTCGGTCTGGACATGAACCAGGTACTGGCGCAACTCGGTCAGCAAAACGCCATTGAGAGCGCAGGCACGGTGCAAACCCCGCTGGACGTGGTGCAAGTGCGCGTGGCTGGGCAGTTTGAGGCGGTGCAAGAGCTGCGCGCCATGCCGATTCGAGGCGCCTCGGGCAATCAGCTGCATTTGGGCGACATTGCCGAGATCAAGCGCGGGGCGGTTGACCCTGCCGGCGTGAAGATGCATTTCCAGGGCAAGCAGGTGCTGGGCCTGGGCATTTCCATGAGCAAGGGCGGCGACATCATCGCCATGGGCAAAGCGCTCAAGGCGACCACCGCGTCCATCAACGCGGCGCTGCCTGCGGGCTTGCGTCTGGTGGAAGTGCAAGACCAACCCACCGCCGTGGCGGGCTCGGTCAATGAATTTGTGCGCGCGCTGATTGAGGCCATCGTGATCGTGTTGGCGGTGAGTTTTGTGGCCCTGGGCTTTCACAAGCGCCCGGGCAAGCAGCGCTGGTTCCAGCGCTACTACGTCGATGTGCGCCCGGGCCTGGTGGTGGGTATCACCATTCCGCTGGTGCTGGCGGTCACGTTTTTGGGCATGTATTACTGGGGCATTGGCCTGCACAAGATTTCGCTGGGCTCGCTCATTATTTCGCTCGGACTGCTGGTGGACGACGCCATCATTGCGGTGGAAATGATGGTGCGCAAGCTCGAACAAGGCTATGACAAGGTGCGCGCCGCCACCTTTGCCTACGAGATCACCGCCATGCCCATGCTGACCGGCACGCTGATTACAGCCGTGGGTTTTTTGCCCATTGGCATAGCCAAGTCGGTCACCGGGGAATACACCTTTGCGATTTTTGGCGTCACAGGCCTGGCGTTGATGCTCAGTTGGCTGGTGTCGGTGTACTTTGTGCCCTACCTGGGCACCTTGCTACTCAAGACCAAGTCCCACGCCGCTGACGAAGACGAAAACGCCCTGTACGACACGCCGTTTTACAACGCCTTTCGTCGCGCGGTGAACTGGTGCATCTTGCACCGCTGGATCACGATTGGGCTGATGGTTGCCACCTTTGGGCTGGGCATTTTTGGCATGGGCAAGGTGCAGCAGCAGTTCTTTCCGGATTCGAGCCGGCCCGAGGTGTTGCTGGAGCTGTGGTACCCCGAAGGCACCTCGTTTGCTGCCAACGAGGCCACCACCGCCCGGGTGGAGGCCCGCATGATGCAAGAGGCCGGCGTGCAAAGCGTTACCACCTGGATTGGCTCGGGCGTGCCGCGCTTTTATTTGCCGCTCGATTCGATCTTTCAGCAAAGCAATGTCTCGCAACTCATCATCTTGCCCAAAGACCTGAAGGGGCGCGAGTCCTTGCGCATCCGGCTGCCGGCGCTGATGGGCCAGGAATTTCCTGAAGTGCGCGCCCGCGTCAAGATTTTGCCCAATGGCCCGCCCGTGGCCTATCCTGTGATGTTCCGCGTCATGGGCCAAGACCCCGAGGTGCTGCGCCAGCGTGCCAACGAGGTCAAAGCCGTGCTGCGCGCCAACGCCAATATGCGCGGCGTCAACGACAACTGGAACGAGCCCGTCAAAGTGCTGCGCTTGGACGTAGACCAGGCCAAGGCGCGCGCGCTGGGCGTGACCAGCCAGTCCATCGCGCAGGCTTCCAAAATTTTGCTCTCGGGCAGCACGGTGGGGCAATTTCGCAAGGGCGACAAGCTCATCGACATCGTCTTGCGCGGCCCCTTGAACGAGCGCAACGCCATTTCTGACATCGGCAACGCCTATTTGCCCACGGCCAGCGGCAAGTCCATTCCCTTGACCCAAATCGCCAAACCCAGCTTCGCCTGGGAGCCCGGCGTGCTCTGGCGCGACGGCCGCGACTACGCCATCACCGTGCAAGGCGACATCGTTGAAGGCCTGCAAGGCGCCACCGTGACCGCCCAGCTGCAGCCCGAGCTCAACCGCTTAGAGGCCCGTTGGAAATCCAGCGGCAGCGCGGCCTACCGCATTGAAGTGGCCGGTGCCGTGGCCGAAAGCAGCAAGGGGTCGAGCTCAATCGCTGCGGGCGTGCCCATCATGCTGTTCATCACCTTCACGCTGCTGATGCTGCAACTGCACAGTTTTAGCCGCGCCATGCTGGTGTTTTTGACTGGCCCGCTGGGCATTGCCGGTGTGGCCGCAGCGCTGCTGATTTCGGGCCGACCCTTTGGCTTTGTGGCGCTTTTAGGCGTGATTGCGCTCATGGGCATGATTCAGCGCAACTCCGTCATCCTGATCGACCAGATTGAGCAAGACCGCGCCAATGGCGTGCCAGCGTGGGACGCCATTGTGGAGTCGGCGGTGCGCCGCTTGCGCCCCATTGTGCTCACCGCCGCCGCCGCCGTGCTGGCCATGATTCCGCTGTCGCGCTCGGTGTTCTGGGGGCCGATGGCGGTGGCCATCATGGGCGGCCTGATCGTGGCCACGGTGCTGACCCTGCTGGCGCTGCCCGCCATGTACGCGGCCTGGTTTCGGGTGCACCTGGAGCCGGTGCCGACGCAGGCTAAAATACTCGGCTGACCGATTTCAAAGGTCCAACCCTGACAGCGCGCTCCAAGGCGCATCTGACGAGGTTGGACCCTGATTTTTTACTGCGCGGGTGGCGAAATTGGTAGACGCACCAGGTTTAGGTCCTGACGGTAGCAATACTGTGCGGGTTCGAGTCCCGCCCCGCGCACCATCCTTGAGTACTTGATTCCCCACTTTTCGGGCATCGCACAGCCGCACACGGCGGGCGCTGCCCTTGACCTTTAGGAGCATTTGAATGACTGTTATCGTTGAAACCCTGGAAAAGCTCGAACGCAAAATCACCCTGAACCTGCCCGTTGAGGCCGTTCAGTCCGAAGTCAGCGCACGCCTGCGCAAAATGGCCCGCACGGTGAAGATGGACGGTTTCCGTCCTGGCAAAGTGCCCATGAACGTGGTCAACCAGCGCTACGGCTACTCAGTGCATTACGAAGTGATGAACGACAAGGTCGGCGAAGCTTTCTCCGCCGCCGCCAACCAAGCCAAGCTGCGCGTGGCAGGGCAGCCCAGCATTACCGAGGCCACCGGCGCTGCCGAAGGCTTTATGGCCTTTGACGCCGTGTTTGAAGTGTTCCCTGAAGTCGTCATTGGCGACCTGGCCAGCGCCGAAGTGGAAACCGTCACCGCCGATGTGACCGACGCCGCCATCGACAAGACCATCGACATTCTGCGCAAGCAACGCCGCACTTTCTCGCAGCGCCCCCACGACGCCGCAGCCCAAGACACCGACCGCGTGACGGTGGACTTTGCCGGCAAGATTGACGGCGAGCCGTTTGAAGGCGGCAAGGCCGACGACTTCCAGTTCATCCTGGGCGACGGCCAGATGCTCAAGGAATTTGAAGAAGCCACCCGAGGCATGAAGTTTGGCGAAAGCAAAACCTTCCCCCTGGCTTTCCCTGCCGAATACCACGGCAAAGACGTGGCCGGCAAAACCGCCGACTTCCTGGTGACCTTGAAGAAGGTCGAAGCCGCCCACCTGCCCGAAGTGGACGACGCCCTGGCTGCTGCCCTGGGTATTGCCGACGGCACGGTTGACGGCCTGCGCGCGGACATCCGCAAAAACCTGCAGCGCGAAGTCAAAGCCCGCCTGCTCGGACGCAACAAGCAAGTCGTCATGGACGCGCTGGTGGCCAAAGCCGAACTCGACCTGCCCAAGTCCAGCGTTCAGTCCGAAGTGGACCGTTTGATCGAAGGCGCACGTGCTGACCTCAAGCAGCGCGGCGTCAAAGATGCTGACAAAGCCCCGATTCCTGCCGAGTTGTTCACCGCCCAGGCCGAGCGCCGTGTGCGTCTGGGCCTGGTGGTGGCAGAACTGGTGCGCACGAAAGAGCTGCACGCTACCGCCGACCAGATCAAGACACACATCGACGAGCTCGCTGCCAGCTACGAAAAGCCCACCGAGGTGGTGCGTTGGTACTACGGCGACAACCGCCGAATGGCCGAAGTCGAGTCCATCGTCATCGAAAACAACGTGACCGCCTATGTGCTGTCGCAGTTGAAGGTCTCTGAAAAGGCAATCTCCTTTGACGAGCTGATGGGGCAGAATTAAGCGCAACCGTTGTGCGCCCGGGCCTGCACCTGCAGGCCGGGCTTCTTGGGTTTGTGGGGGTGGCAGGGCTTGTAGTCTTGCCCTTGACCCCCAATTTGGTTTGGTGGGCGCGCCCGGTGTGCGCCGCCTTTAATTTTTCGGAGACCCTATGAACGTGAAATACGCAATGCCAGGCGCCATGGAAACGCAGGCCCTGGGCATGGTTCCCATGGTGATCGAGCAGTCGGGCCGGGGCGAGCGCTCGTACGACATTTACTCGCGCCTGCTCAAGGAGCGCGTGATTTTTCTGGTGGGTCCGGTCAATGACCAGACGGCCAATCTGGTGGTGGCGCAGCTGCTGTTCCTGGAAAGTGAAAATCCGGATAAGGACATTTCGTTCTACATCAACTCGCCTGGCGGTTCGGTCAGCGCCGGCATGGCGATTTTTGACACCATGAACTTCATCAAGCCGGC
>CANGHQ010000049.1 GCA_947453585.1 Burkholderiales bacterium
ATCCAGGACTGGATCGAGGCGCTCAAGACCTGGCCCGACCCGCAGGGCGACGCCGCCCTGCGCGAGCGCGAGCTGCTGCAGGTGCGCAGCCGCGATGTGCTCGAGCACATTGAGCGGGTAGTGCGCCATGTGCGCCGCCTGGAGCAAAACGCGGAAACAGCGGTGCAAATGCACTTCAGCGCGCAAAGCCACCGCACCAACGACATCATGCGCACCCTCACGGCGCTGACCGCGGTGTTTTTGCCGCTGAACCTGCTGGCCGGCATTTTTGGCATGAATTTCGAGTTCATGCCGGTGCTGCACCTGGCCTACGGGTTCTGGTGGGCCATGGGCAGCATGGCGCTGATCGCCGCCACGCTCATGGGCTTTTTTTGGCGCAAACACTACCTCAATATTTAGGAGCCAAGCGCATGGATTGCCCTGTCGTTCTCATCACGGGTGGCTCACGCGGCATTGGCGCGGCCACCGCGCTGGCAGCGGCGCGCGCAGGCTATGCCGTGGCGCTGAGCTTTCAGACTGACGGCCAGGCAGCGCAGTCGGTGGTGCGGGCGATTGAGGTGTTGGGCGGGCGGGCGATGGCGCTGCAGGCCGACGTGGCGCAAGAAGACGGTGTGCTGGCGATGTTCGCAGCGGTAGACGCCGCCTGGGGACGGCTCGACGCGCTGGTCAACAACGCAGGCGTGGTGGCTGTGGCCAGCCGGGTTGACGCCATGAGCGTGGCGCGCCTGCGCCGCATGTTTGACACCAATGTGCTGGGCAGCTTTTTGTGCGCCCGCGAGGCGGTGCTGCGCATGAGCACGCGCCACGGCGGGCGCGGCGGCAGCATCGTCAACGTGTCCAGCGCGGCATCGCGCCTGGGCAGCCCCGGCCAGTACGTGGACTACGCCGCGAGCAAGGGTGCCATTGATACCTTTACGGTGGGCCTGTCCAAGGAAGTGGCGGCCGAGGGCATCCGCGTCAACGCAGTGCGCCCGGGCATTATTGACACCGAAATCCACGCCTCAGGCGGCGAGCCCGACCGCGCGCAGTTGCTGGGCGCCCAGGTTCCCATGCAACGCCCGGGCAGTGCCGACGAGGTGGCGCAGGCCATTGTGTGGTTGCTGGGCCCGCAGTCGAGCTACACCACCGGCACTTTGCTGGACGTGAGCGGAGGGCGCTGAGGTACCATGCCCAGCCCAGGGCCGCAGGCCCGATTTGGAAGCTCCATGGACCTCAAACCGCTGGTGACCCTGCTGGCCATCGTCAACCCGCTGGCCATCGTGCCGTTTTTCATCCACTACACCCAGAATTTCTCAGCGGCGCAGCGGCGCAACACCATCCAGGTGTCGTCGTTCAGCGCCTTTGTGGTGATTGCCATTAGCGCTTTGGCGGGGCTGCAGATTCTGGAGTTTTTTGGCATTTCGCTGGCCAGCTTTCAGGTCGGCGGGGGCATGCTGCTTTTGACCAGCGCGCTCAATATGCTCAACGCCCAGCCAGCCGAGGCCAAAACCAGTTCGCACGAACTCGAAGACGGCGTGGAAAAAGCCGCCATGGGCGCCAGCATTGCGGTGGTGCCGCTGACCATTCCGCTGCTCACCGGCCCGGCCACCATGTCCACCGTGGTGATTTACGCCGACAAGGCCAAAACCGTGCTGCAAATGGGCACGCTGGTGGGCTACGGCGTGGTGGTGGCGCTGGCCACGGCCCTGTGTTTTTCGCTGGCACAACCCATTGCCCGCGTGCTGGGCAAAACCGGCATCAACGTGATGACGCGCCTGATGGGCCTGATCCTGGCTGCACTGGCGGTCGAGGTGATGTCTGATGGCCTGACCAAGCTGTTTCCGGTGCTGGCGCATTGACGCTGGCGCGCGACACGCCTTTGCCCCTTTTTTAAGAGACCCCCGCCATGCTTGATGCCACGCCCTTTGTCTCCAGCCCCGACCTGACGGTAGAACTGCGCGGCCCGGTGCTGTGGCTCACCATCACCCGCGAAGAGCGGCGCAACGCCATGAGCCACGGCGTGCTCGCAGGTCTGGCGCAAGCCATCACCCAGGCGCAGAGCGACCGCAGCGTGCGCGCCATTGTGGTCACTGGCGCGGGCAGCAAGGCCTTTTGCGCCGGGGCCGATTTGCAAAACGCCCAGGCCTTTACCACCGACTATTCCGAACCCCACGGCCACCTGGCGCAGCTGCTGCGCGTGGCCAAGGCCAGCTACGTGCCGCTGATTGCACGCGTCAACGGCGCCTGCATGGCCGGGGGCATGGGCTTGCTGGCCATGTGCGACCTGGCCGTGGCCAGCAGCCACGCGGTGTTTGGCCTGCCCGAGGTGAAGGTGGGCGTGTTTCCGGCGCAGGTGCTCAGCGTCTTGCAGCACCTGATTCCCCGACGCACGCTGGTGGAAATGTGCATTACCGGCGAGCCCATCACCAGCGCGCAGGCGCTGGAATACGGCCTGGTCAATTACGTGGACGAAGACGTGGACGCCAAGCTGGCCTGGCTGCTGGCGCGCATGCTCGACAAATCACCGGCAGCCGTACGCCGCGGCCTGTACACCATGAAAAAGGTGGAGGCCATGGCGTTTGAAGAATCCATGGCGTTTACTGAGAGCCAGATTGCGCTGTTCACCCTGACCGATGACGCGCGTGAAGGCCAAAAAGCATTCCAGGAAAAACGCAAACCGGTCTGGGCCGGACAATAAAACATATGAGCGACACCACTTTTGACTACATCATCGTAGGCGCCGGCACCGCCGGCTGCCTGCTGGCCAACCGCCTGAGCGCCGACGCGTCCAAACGCGTGCTGCTGATTGAGGCCGGGCGGCGCGACGACTACCACTGGATCCATATTCCGGTGGGCTACCTGTATTGCATTGGCAACCCGCGCACCGACTGGCTGTTCAAAACCGAGCCTGAGGCCGGCCTCAACGGTCGCAGCCTTATGTACCCGCGCGGCAAGACACTGGGCGGCTGCAGCAGCATCAACGGCATGATTTACATGCGCGGCCAGGCGCGCGACTACGACGGCTGGGCCCAGCTGCTGGGCGACGAGAGCTGGAGCTGGAACAACAGCCTGCCCTATTTCAAGCTGCACGAAGACCACCATAAAGGTGCCAGCGCCCTGCACGGCGCACGCGGCACCGCGCCTGAGCTGATGCAAGACGCCAGCACCGCTTACCGCGAGGTGCTGCGCCACCGCAATGCCGGGGGCGAATGGCGCGTAGACAAGCAGCGCCTGCGCTGGGACGTGCTCGAAGCCTTTGCCAAAGCCGCCGAGCAAGCCGGCATTCCGGCCACCGATGACTTCAACACCGGCGACAACGAGGGCGTGGGCTATTTCGAGGTCAACCAAAAGAAGGGCTGGCGCTGGAACACCGCCAAGGCCTTTTTGCGCCCCACCTGCTACGGCCGGCCCAACTTTGAGTTGTGGACCAGCGCGCAAGCGTCCAAACTGGTGCTCAATGGAGGCACAGGCAGCGAGCCGCTGCGCTGCACCGGCGTGCAGGTATGGAACGGCCATGAGATGGTGACGGTGACCGCGCGCCAGGAAGTGATCTTGAGCGCAGGCGCCGTGGCCACGCCGCAGCTGCTGCAGCTCTCGGGCCTGGGGCCGGCACAACTGCTGCACGCCAAGGGCGTGGCGGTGGCCAAAGACCTGGCCGGCGTGGGCAACAACCTGCAAGACCACCTGCAAATTCGCGCCGTGTTCAAGGTGCAAAACACGCCCACGCTCAACACCATGGCCAGCAGCCTGTGGGGCAAGGCGCGCATCGGGCTGGAATACGCTTTCAAACGCAGCGGCCCCATGAGCATGTCGCCCAGCCAGTTGGGCGCCTTTACCCGCAGCGACCCAGACCAGCCCTACCCTAACCTCGAATACCACGTGCAGCCGCTCAGCCTGGACGCCTTTGGCTCGCCGCTGCACAGCTTTGACGCCATCACCGCCAGCGTGTGCAACCTCAACCCCACCAGCCGGGGCACGGTGCACATCAAGACGGCCAACTTTCAGGACGCCCCGGCGATTGCGCCCAACTACCTCAGCACCGACGCCGACCGCAAGGTGGCGGCCGACTCATTGCGGGTGACGCGCCGCATCCTGGCGCAAAGCGCGCTTGCCGCCTACATGCCGCAGGAATACAAGCCCGGCGTGCAGTTCCAAAGCGACGAAGAACTCGCCAAGCTCGCCGGTGACATTGCCAGCACCATCTTCCACCCCGTAGGCACCACCGCCATGGGCCTGGCAAGCAACCCGATGGCGGTGGTGGACGCGCGCTTGCGCGTGCATGGCGTGGCCGGCCTGCGCGTGGTGGATGCCGGCGTGATGCCACTGATTACCAGTGGCAACACCAACTCGCCCACGCTGATGATTGCCGAAAAAGCCGCACAGTGGATTGTGGAAGACGCGTGCCAGTAAGCCTGCGTGCAGTTTCGCTGCGGGTAAGCACTAATACTGTGCGCCGCAGCTTTACCTTACATTTACATGTCTGTCCTTAGGGCATGCAACTGCGAAAAGCGAAGGGCCCGCCCGGAGCGAAAGACGATGCCGAGGAGATAAAAAGCATTGCACCGCAATGACTCACACCTTTGCAAAAAAAGGGTAAAAAGCACTGGAAACCCCAGTGCTTTTTTATTTTGGAAACGGCCCCTCCCCCATGGATCTTTTTGTTGTAACGCTGGCCTCGCTGCTGGCCGGGTTTGTTGACTCCATCGTCGGCGGCGGCGGGCTGATTTTGATGCCGGCGCTGTTTGCCACCTTTCCCAGCGCCGCACCCGCCACCCTGTTTGGCACCAACAAGGGCGCGTCCGTCTGGGGCACCGGCCTGGCCACCTGGCAATACAGCCGCCGGGTGACGCTGCCCTGGCGCGCGCTGGCGCCCGCTGCCGTGGTAGCGCTGGTGGCGAGTTTGGCCGGGGCCTGGCTGGTCACGCAAATCAGCCCGCATTACCTGCGCAAGGCGCTGCCCCTATTGCTGGTGCTCTTGCTGGCCTACACGTTGGCCAAAAAAGACCTGGGGCGCGACCATGCGCCGCGCTTTAGCGGGCGCGCCGAGACCTGGGTCTTGTGCGCCATTGGCGCGGGCATTGGCTTTTACGACGGGTTTTTTGGCCCAGGCACGGGCAGCTTTTTTGTGTTTTTGCTGGTGCGCGTGGCGGGCTACGATTTTCTGCACGCCTCGGCCAGTGCCAAACTGCTCAATACCGCCAGCAACCTGGCCGCGCTTACGCTGTTTACGCTCACCGGCCACGTCTGGTGGCACTTTGTGCTGGCCATGGCGCTGGCCAATATGGTCGGCAGCCTGGCGGGCACGCACTTGGCGCTCAAACATGGAACTGGCTTTGTGCGCATCGGCTTTTTGGTGGTGGTCAGCGCCCTGATTTTGAAGACAGGGTGGGACGCGTTTTTGCGTTGACACCAGGCCGTCACGGCACCGCGCTCAGGGCTTGGCCAGCTCCGGCGGCGGCCAAGGCATGTCGGCCACTTTGCGCGGGGTGCCGATGGGCGCGGCGGCTTGGCCTTTGCTGACGGCGGCCAGGTCTTCGGCGCTGGGGTATTGCTGCAGCAGCCAGTAGTCAAACACGCGCCGGGCAATGGGCGCGGCCGATGCGGCGCCAAACCCGGCGTTTTCCACAATCACGGCCAGGGCCACTTGCGGGTCTTGGGCGGGCGCAAAAGCGATGTAGAGCGAGTGGTCGCGCTGGCGTTCTTCCAGGCGGGCGGCGTTGTATTTTTCGTTTTTTCCCAGGCTCACGGCCTGGGCGGTGCCGGTCTTGCCCCCGCTCAGGTAGGGTGCGCCGGCAAACACGCGGGTGGAGGTGCCTTCTTGCGTCACGCCCACCATGGCTTGCAAGATCACAGCGATGTTCTCGGGCTTAAGGCGCAGGTCTTGCCCCGGCTCGACAACCTGTGAGGTACGGGCATGGGTGCTGGCGTCTTGCGTGGAAGTCACCAGGCGCGGCCGGTGCTTGACACCCTGGTTGGCCAGCGTTGCGGTGGCCTGGGCAAGCTGCAGCATGGTGAAGCTGTTGTAGCCCTGGCCAATGCCTAGCGAAATGGTCTCGCCGGCGTACCATTTTTTCTGTTCCGGGCGCTTGTAGTAGTTGCGCTTCCATTCCTGGCTGGGCAACACGCCGCGCACCTCGCCCAGTACGTCAATGCCAGTGATCTGGCCAAAGCCGAGCGGCTTCATGAAATCGTGCATTTCGTCCACGCCCAGTTCATTGGCCAGCGAATAGAAATAGGCGTTGCTGGACTCCACAATGGCGCGGCGCATGTCCATCACGCCGCCGCGTTCGTTCTCGGGGCTGCCAAAGCGGTGGCCGCCAAACATATAAAAGCCCGGGTCGTTGATCAGCGTGGACGCATTGCGCGTGCCAGTTTCCAGTGCGGCCAGCGCCAAAAAGGGCTTGTAGGTCGAGCCCGGCGGGTAGGTGCCGCGCAGCGCGCGGTTGAGCAGCGGTCGGTCTGGCGACTCGTTGAGCATCTGCCAGTTTTCCTGGTCAATGCCTTCGACAAACAGGTTGGAGTCAAAGGTCGGCTTGCTGACAAAGGCCAGCACTTCGCCGGTCTTGGGGTCGAGTGCCACCAAGGCGCCCCGGCGCTGGCCAAACATTTGCTCCACCAGATACTGCAGCTTAATGTCAATCGACAGCGCCACCGTGTCGCCCGGTGTGGCCGGGCTGCTGGAGAGGCGGCGCATGGCGCGCCCGCCGGCCGAGGTCTCAATATGCTCCACCCCGGTAATGCCGTGTAGCTTGCGCTCAAAGCTTTGCTCTACGCCGAGTTTTCCGATGTATTCCGTGCCCCGGTAGTTGGCCTGGTCGTCATCGCTCTCAATGGATTCTTTTTCGCTGGTATTGATGCGCCCGATGTAGCCAATCACATGGCTGGCGAGTTCGCCATAGGGGTAGCTGCGAAACAGGCGCGCCTTGATCTCCACGCCCGGAAAGCGAAAGCGCTGCGCCGCAAAGCGCGCCACCTCGGCGTCGGTCAGGCGGTTGCGAATGGGCAGGGACTCGAAGCTCTTGGACTCGTCCATCAGCTTCTTGAAGCGGCGCCGGTCGCGCGCGCTGATGTCCACCAGCTCGGCCAGCGCATCAATCGTGGGCTCCAGCGGCCCGGATTTGGAGGGCGTGATCTCCAGCGTATAGGCCGAATAGTTGCTCGCCAGCACAATGCCGTTGCGGTCTTCGATCAGCCCCCGGTTGGGCACGATAGGCACGATGGCGGTGCGGTTGCTCTCGGCCTGGGCGCGCAAATCGTCGTGACGCCAGACCTGCAAATACACCAGGCGGCACAGCAGCAGAAAAAAGCAGCCCAGCACCAGCACGGTGAACACAAAGACACGGGTCCGAAACCGGGACAGGTCCGCTTCTACGTTGCGCAGTTCCATGGGCTTGTTGCGGCTAGAGCGGACGGTTTTCGTCCGGGTCGGGCGCACGGCGCTGCGGCGCGAGCAGCAACAAACTCACCAGCGGCCACAGCAAGGCCTCAGCCACCGGCGCCAGCAGCACCCACCAGCCAGGCCAGCCCCCGCCCACCAGCAGGCTCAGCAGCACTTGCACCGCATGCGCTAAGGCAAACAGCGGAAACACCTGCAGCGCCTGCTCCGTCACACTAAACCAGCGCAGCCGCCGGTGCACCATGATCGCCAAGTAACTCAGCACCACGTAGGCCAGCGCGTGCTGGCCCAACAGGCCCGCCTGGTGCACGTCCACCAGCAGGCCCGCCACAAAAGCCACCGCCATGCCCACCCGGCGCGTCTGGTGCACGGTCCAAAACACCAGCACGATAGACAAAAGGTCTGGCGCCCAGGCGGCGCGGCCCCACATCAGCATGCTGGCCAGCATGTGGGTTAGCAGGGCCAATACCAAGGTCAACCAGACAAAGCCCGGGTTGACCGGCATCAGCAAGCGTTGGCCGGGGCGCATGATCATCGGCGGCCTCCGTTTCTGGCGGCTTTGAGCTCGGGTGCGGGCTCCGGGCGCGCTGGCGCGTCCAGCCCCACGGGCGCCAGCACAAGCACCTGCGCGGCGCCAGCCACCAAGGCCAGGGGCACGCAGTAAATGCGGGCAAAGACCGCGTCAGTACGCCGCTCCACCTTTTCAATCCGCGCCACCGGCAGGCCCGGCGGATAGACGCCATCCACGCCGCTGGTGGTCAGCAGGTCGCCCACGGCCACGTCGGCATTGGCGGCCATAAAGCGCAGTTCCAGCGCATCGGCATGGCTTGAGGTGTCGCCATAGGCCACGCCGCGCGCACCGGTGCGGGCGTTTTGTACCGGAATGGCGTGGTCGCGGTCGGTCACCAGCGTCACTTCGCTCACCAAGGGAAACAGGCGCGTCACCTGGCCCAGAACGCCGAGCTCATCCACCACCGGCGCGCCCAGGCGCAGGCCTTGCACCTCGCCCTTGTCCAAAATCACTTTGCGGGTATAGGGGTCTGCGGCGTCGTACAACACTTGGGCCGCACGCGCGGTTGGGTCCACGCGTTGTTGCAGCGCCAGCAGCTCGCGCAGGCGGCGGTTTTCCAGCTGCAGCTGTTCGGTCAGGTTGGCGCGTTGAGATTGGGTGGACAGTTGCTGGCGCAGCGACTTGAGGTCCGTTTCATTTCCAGCCACCGCGCCCAGGGTAGACCGGGCACTGTCCGCCAACAGCAAGGGCCGCATCGCCAACCACTGCACCGGGTACAGCAGCACCGACAGCGCGGTGCGCAGGGGCTGCATCACATGAAAGCGCGCGTCGGCCACCATGACCAGCAGCGCCAGCGCGCTGAACACCAACAAGCGGGAAAAGGCCGACGGGCCTTGCCGGAAAAAAGCCGG